>CAYVSR010000066.1:0-7519 GCA_964453125.1 uncultured Phycisphaeraceae bacterium
TCGACGTCGTGCTCTCGAAGCCCATCGGGCGTCTGCGCCTGTTCCTGACCAAGTACGCCAGCGCCCTCACGTTCGTCGGGCTGCAGGCGCTGGTGTTCTCGACGGCGACGTTCTTCGTGATCGGCCTCCGGGGCGACTCGTGGGAGCCGAAGGTCTTCCTCGCCGTGCCGCTCGTGCTGGCGATGTTCTCGTTCATCTACTGCGTGTGCGCGCTGGTCGGGCTGCTCACGCGCTCGACGATCGCGGCGCTGCTGGGCGGGATGGCGTTCTGGATCCTGCTGTTCGCCGTCAACGCCACCGAGGCCGCGTACCTCTCGTTCAAGGTGCAGTCCGAGCAGACGGTCGTGGGCCTCGAGGCACGGGAGGTCACGCTCCGAACTGACCTCGCCGCGCTCGACGCCCGCGCCGCTGAACCGCCCGCCGAGCTCTCCCCGCCCCCCGCCGACGCCCCCGCCCCAGGCTTCCGCGCGGCGCTCGCGAACGCGGCGCGCCGCATGGTGGCGGAATCGGGCCCCCAGGTCTCTCCGCGCGAGGACCTCGAGCAGCGCATCCGGCGCAACACCGAATCGCTCGAGAAAGAACGCAAGACGCTGAAGTCGCTGCAGTTCGGCCACTCGATCGCGTTCGCCGTCAAGACCGTGCTGCCCAAGACCTCCGAGACCGTCCAGTTGCTCTCGCGCTCGATGCTCTCGATGGCCGACATGGAGGCGATGCAGCCGGGCGACGACCGCCCGCGACGCGGCCCGCGCCGCGACCCCGACGACCCCGCGTCGATCGTGAACGACGACCGCGCGCAGCAGACCGTCGAGCGCCTGGTGCGCGAGCGATCCGTGTGGTGGGTGCTGGGCACGTCGCTGCTCTTCGAGGCGATCGTGGTCGGCATCGCCGCGAGGATTTTCTGCCGGCGCGACTTCTGACGATCACTCAGCGTCGCTCTCGCGCGATCCACGCGCCGTCCCCCTCACTCCCGCGCCAGCGCCGCTCCCCGGTCTCGCGCCGCGATGATCGCACCGACGAACGCGGCCATCGCGCCGGCGTCGTCGAGCGCGCGGCAGGCGGCCTCCGTCGTCCCGCCCTTGCTCGTCACCGCGGCTCGCCACGCCTCCGCCGACCGCTCGGGCGATTGCGCGAGCAGCGCCCCCGACCCCGCGAGGACCGATCGCGTCACGCGGTCCGCCGTGGCCTCGTCGAAGCCCATTTCGACGCCCGCGCGGCGCATCGCCTCGGCGAGATAGAACAGGTACGCGGGCCCGCTGCCTGCGAGCGCCGTGAACGCGTCCATCAGCGGTTCGTCGATGGCGACCACCTCGCCCACGCCCGCGAGGAGCCGGCGCGCGAACGCGTCGTCCCCCGGTGCGCTGCCCGCCCCGAGGCACACCGCCGACACGCCCATGCCGATCTGCGCCGGAAGGTTGGGCATCACCCGGACCACGCGGCACGCGCCCCCGAGCGCCGCACGCACCCGATCGCTCGCACCGCCCGCAAGGATGGAGATCACCACGCCCGACGGCGCCAGCGCGCCGATCTCGGCGCCGACCGCGCTCAGCGACTGCGGCTTGACAGCCAGCAACATCTGCGACCCTATCCCGGACCGGGCGAGCGCCTCGGCGCTCCGCTCGCACACCGCAATGCCCAGCGCGCCGATGAGGGCGCGTCGCCCCGCGTCCGGCTCGGCCACGACGACGTCGCCGGGCGCAAGCGCCCCGGCTCGAAAGGCGCCGCGGAGGATCGCCTCCGCCATGGCCCCCCCGCCGATCACGGCGAGGCGTGGTTGGGTCGATTCATTCACACGAGTAGTTTCGGCTCGCCGAAGGAGTTTGGACGCCCGATTACGTCGGCGGACAGGTTCGATGTCTGTTCGGGCGCCCACCCGTTTCGGCCGCGCGCCCGGCTACACTCGCCCTCGCGCGACGCCCGCGGCGCTGACCCGCCGGGGCGGACGGAGACCCGATGGCCCTTCCTCACGTACTCGAGTGCGAGCGACCGCTGCACGAACTGGAGCGGAAGGTCCAGGCCCTCGAAGCGCTGGCCACCACCGAAGAAGATCGCGCCGCTCTCGACGCCGCCAAGGCCGAATACGCCGAGCGCCTCGCCGAGTTGTACGCCGGCCTCTCCGCGTGGGACATCGTGCGCGTCGCACGCCACCCCAAGCGCCCCCAGACGCGCGACTACATCTCGCTCATCTGCAAGGATTTCTGCGAGTTGCACGGCGACCGGCGCTTCGGCGACGACCCCGCGCTCATCACCGGCTTTGCGATGATCGGCTCGACGCGCGTGCTGCTCGTCGGCCACCAGAAGGGGCGCGAGACGGGCGAGAAGATCGAGTGCCACTTCGGCTGCGCCCACCCCGAGGGCTACCGCAAGGCGCTCGCGAAGATGAAACTCGCCGAGAAGTTCGGCCTCCCGATCGTCACGCTGGTGGACACGCCCGGCGCGTACCCCGGCCTCGGCGCCGAGCAGCGCGGCCAGGCGGAGGCCATCGCCGTGAACATGCGGGAAATGAGCCGCATCAAGACGCCGATCGTGAGCATCGTCATTGGCGAGGGCGGCTCGGGCGGCGCGCTGGGCATCGCCGTGGCCGACCGCGTGGCGATGATGGAGTTCGCGTACTACTCTGTGATCAGCCCCGAGGGGTGCGCGGCGATCCTGTGGAAGGAAGCGAACCCCGAGACGAACGCCGCCGCCGCCGCCGCGCTGAAACTGACCGCGAAGGACAACCTCCGCCTGGGCATCGTGGACGAGGTCATCACCGAGCCCGTCGGCGGCGCCCACCGCGACCCGAAGGCCGCGGCGACATCCCTCCAGTCGTGGATCATCGACCGCGTGCGCGAACTCAAGCGATTCAAGCCCGCGAACCTGCCGGCGCGCCGCTACGAGCGCTTCCGCGCGCTGGGCGCGCTGTCCGAGCGCGGGCAGGTGTCCGCGCAGTCGGACGACGACGAGGCGTCTCGCGCCGCCGGCGCACCGACGCTCGCCGAAGGGCCCTCCGCCGAGACGATGGTCGAGCCCAAGGCCAAAGCCAACGCCGAGAACGGCGCTCGCAGCAAGGGGCGCGCGGGCGAGCCCTCCCGCGCCGCACGCGCCGGCTGATCGCCACGAATGTCGCTCGAATCGAGCCCGCGCGGGCCCCGCGCCGCAGGCCGTTTTTTGACGCGCAGGCGCTGTTCGCGTATCGTCCTCCCCTTCGTCGCCTTGCGACGCGCGGCCGATGTGCCGCAAGCGCTTATCTCGCGAGAGGTTACGACTTGGCGAAGCAGAAGGCCCCGCAGCGTTCAAGCAAGCCGAAGCCCGGGGCTTCGTCGCGCGCGGGGACGGCTGTCGCCAAGAAGCCCACAACGATTCCCAAGGGCAAGGCGGCCCCAGTAGCCGCCAAGCCAGCCCCTGCCAAAGGCCCCGTCAAGCCGACCGCCAGGCAGGCGCCCCCGTCGCTCAAGAAGCCGGTGAAGCCCGCGGCTCCCGCGGCCTCGAAGCCCGCTCCCGGCAAGCCTGTGGCGCCCTCCAAGGCTCCGCTGAAAGCCCCGGTCGGCAAGCCGGCGGTGAAGGGCGCGCCGGCGGCGCCCGCCAAGCCGGTGGCCGGCAAGCCCGTTCCGGGCAAGCCTGCGGCCCCGGGCAAGCCCGGCTCGAAGGCCCCGCCCGTCAAGCCCGTGTCCGGCAAGCCGGTCGCCCCCAAGGCCCCGCCGCCGAAGAAGAAGCCCGACGCGCCCCCCCCGCCGCCGCCCGCCTCGATGGCGGACATGCGCGCGGCCGCGTCGCGCCTCGCCGCCGCCGCCGGGCTGCACCCGGTGCGCTCCGCCGTGAAGGCCGACGCCGCCGCGGGCTCGAAGGTTCGCAAGCCCGCCAAGACCCCGCTGACCCGCGAGGACCTCGACCACTACCGCTCGATCCTCGTGCAGAAGCGCTCCGAGATCGCCGGCGACGTCTCGACGCTCGAGACCGAGGCGCTCAGCGGCGGCAGCGGCTCGCTCTCGCACCTGCCCCAGCACATGGCCGACCAGGGCTCCGACGTCTACGACCAGACGCTCTCCCTCGACCTCGCCGCCTCGCAGCGCAAGCTGCTCATCGAGATCGACCAGGCGCTCGAGCGCATCGCCGGCGGGACCTACGGCGTGTGCAGCGTGCTGGGCATCCCCATCGGCAAGCAGCGCCTCGACGCCAAGCCCTGGGCCAAGACCAGCATCGAGGCCGCGCGCATGGCCGAGCGCGGGGCGCTCCCCGCGTGAGCGGCGCCGGGGCGGACACACACCCTCCAGAGCAGCCCGCCGCGCCCGAGGCGCCGCGACCCTCGCGCCCGATCCCCGCGTGGCGCTCCTGCCCCGCCTGGATCGCGCTGCTGCTGGCGCTCACCCTCGGCCTCGCGGCGGACCTCTGGTCCAAGTCGCTCGCGTTCCGGCATGTTGCGGCGGCGAGCCCGGGCGGATCGGCGGTGGTGATCAACCGGGCGGACGTGCTCTCGCTGCCGCCCTCGCACATCAACTCGCTCGTGCCGCGACACGCGCCGGTGGTGGGTGTGCCCTACCTGCTGGAATTCCGGCTGGTGCTGAACCCCGGCGCCGTGTTCGGCGTGGGGCCGGGCAAGCAGAAGTTCTTTGTCGCGTTCACGGCGGTGGCGCTGGGCTTCGGCCTCTGGATGTTCGGCGCGTGGACGACCTCGCGCGACCGCTGGGCGCACATCGCAATCGGCCTCGTGCTCGCCGGAGGGCTCGGCAACCTCTACGACCGACTCATCTACGGCTGCGTGCGCGACTTCCTGCACCCGCTGCCGGGCGTCATGCTCCCCTTCGGCCTCGCCTGGCCCAGCGGCGACAGGCAGGCGTGGCCCTACGTGAGCAACGTGGCGGACGCGCTGCTGCTGGTGGGGATCGGGGTGCTGCTGGTTAAGTTGTGGAGGAAGGATGCGCCGAGGGGGATCGAATCGAGACCGACGTCGAACGTCTAGAGTGCCAACGTGCAATCAGAGCCCCGTGGACATGACTCACCTTGCTGGGCCGCGGCGATCGGCGAGTGCGAGGGTGGCATAACGCGTGAGCACATCGTCTCCAGGACCACACTTGACCGAACAGTGACTGTTCGCGGATTGCACTGGTGCTTGAGCGATTTCAAGACAGTCGGACGAGACAGTCTGACTTGTCATTGCCTTTGTGCCAAACACAACAATCTGCTCTCACCAACTGATCTTGAAGCGAAAAAGCTACAAGAGGCCGCCGAGTGGATTGCCTCCCCGTCCGATTCCAAGTCTGATGGGTTCGGGAATATTCGATCAATCGATGGCGATCTGTTCGCGCGTTGGCTCGCGAAGACGGCGTGCAATATGGCCGCCGCCGCGAACCAGCCCGTCCCCTCTCCATTTCGCGACTATGCGTTCGGCTGTTGCGCCTCAAGCGAAGTGTGCGTCTTGATGGCGCTCAACGCCGGCTCGAGCATCCCGTGGGATACAAGTCATCTTGGCGCATACTGGCTGGTTCACCCCTCTGACGCTAACCAAGCGCTTGTGGGCTTTCGCTTCTTCGGCCTGCCTGTTGCCATCTCAACACTTCGCGTGAATGGAACCGAATCTCCACTCCGTGATCTCTTTGAAATGCCGCGAGACGGTCCGCCGTTTCTGGCGCGACCTCGCCGCATCGACGTATACCGAACTGTTCATCGTTTGTCTTGGAAAAGCGAACGACGTGGAGCCATCGTATTCAAGTGGGAGCCCGAATGAGAGGAGCAATTGATCGAACAAGGCGACGAGGCGCCGTTCTTTCGTTTCCCCAGCCGTTCACAGAGGCTTTGGGATGTGCGCCGCCTGCCACGACAACTCGTAGCCCAACTCACGCCGCTCGCAACGGCGCCGCCTCCTCCACGCTGATCGGCTCTTGCTTTAGGTCGCGGAGCGCGTCGTTCAGCGCGGCAATCGTGGCCGAGGAGGGCGAGAGAATCTCGATGCCGATGGGGTGTCCGCTCGCGTCGAAGTCGATCAGCAGGTGATCCGTGCGCTTCGCCGTTCGCACGCTCTTCGCCCCGGCAGATCGGGCCAGATAGAGGTACGCCGCGAGCGGCTTGCCGCCGCGGTAGGTGACCTCTAGATACCGATCCGACGCCATCTACCCCCGCGCCCCCACCGCCCCGCGTCCCATCGGCTCCGCGCGTTCGCGCAGCGTGTCGATCATCTCCCGCACCTCCTGCGCCATGCGCGAGTTCGGGAACTCCGCCACGATCCGCTCGCCCACGTCCAGCGCGTCCGACCACGCGCGGTCCTGCACGGCGAGCTTGAAGCGCACGCCCAGGTTGTCGCGGGCTTTGCCGATCACGCCGCGGGCCACCTCGCGGAAGGGCTCGGCCTCGCTCTCGGTGAGGTACTGGTCGAGTTCCTTGAGCAGTTTCATCGCCTCGTCCACCTGCTCGCGCTGGGCGAACACGAGGAAGCGGCGCTCGAGGTCGGTCTTGTAGCGGTGGCGAGCGTCGTCCACCCGCTCGCGCAGGCGCTGGACGCGGTGCGAGTCGGGGTAGAGCCGCGTGATGCGCGCGGCCTCGGCGAAGGCCTCGGGCCACTGCTTCCCGCGCACCATCGTGTCGAGGCTCTCGAGCGCCGCGATCACCTCGCGGTCGAGCGTCTGGGCGCGCACGCGCTCGATGCGCGCCCGGAACTCCTCCGCGTCGGCGCGGTAGCCGAAGCGCTCGGCCAGTTCCGTCGCGAGGATCAGCGCCGCGTCGTAGTCCGCGTCGTGGATGTCCTGCTCGATCGCGGTGCGCAGAAGCTCGCGCTCCTGCTTGCGGTGCATGATCCGCTTGGCCGTCTCCGAGAGGCCGCCCTCGAACGTCAGCCGGTCGATCGCCTTGCTGATCCGGTCGAACGACTCGCGCGGCGAGGGCTCGTGCGCGCCCGCCGCGCTCTTGAGCGCCATCGGGAGCGTCGCCACCACGAAGAACGCCGAGACGATGCCCGCGGCTCGGATCACCTGGTCCGTCGGCAGCGCCACCAGCGACGCGGCGCCGGCGAGCAGCAGCAGGTACAGCGCCGCGATCATCGGCTGCGTGAGGGTGATGTCCTTGCGGGGCGTTCTCTTGGGCTCTTGGGGCACGAACGGCTCCTTGCCTCGCCGCCTTCGGGGCGCTCAACGGTGCGGCGGCGCGGCCGCGCCGCCCGCCTTCCTTCAGACCTCAACTCCCCGGGGTTGGTTCGCCGCAGTCTCGACTCATGGGCACCAGGCACAGGAACCGCAGCCCCTCGGGCGTGGAGCCGGCCTTGAACTGGTGCTCGTGGTTCGCGGGCACGTAGATCACGTCCCCCTTCCTAATCGGCCGTTCGACCCCCCCCCGAAGAACGGTCCCGCCCCCGTCCACCACGAAGACTTCGTGCTCATAATCGTGGCTGTGACGCGGCGAGTGCCCGCCCGGCGTCACGCGGAAATGGCGCAGGGCGAAGTTGGGGGCGCCGTCCGCCCGGCCCACCATCACGGCCATCCGCACGCCGGAGATCCCCGGCATGCTCGGCTCGGTCATGGGCGTGTCGTCGATGTTGCGGATGACCATGGCGGGG
>CAYVSR010000066.1:7529-9857 GCA_964453125.1 uncultured Phycisphaeraceae bacterium
CGGGGCTCCGTCCTCGCGCGTCGCCGGGCCCCCGCGGTCGCGGGAACGCGGCGCAGCATCCAAGTTTATCATCGCCGCCCATGCCCAGCCCAGCCGACACTCCCCTGGTCGAGCGTTTCGCGCTCGGACCCTTCGCCACCAACTGCTACCTCCTGCACCTCGGGCACGGGTCCGAGGGCTGGATCGTCGACGCCTCGTTCGAGCCCGACGAGCTCGTCAACCGCGCCCGCGCCCTCGAACTCGAGGTCAGCCACCTGCTGCTGACACACGCCCACGGCGACCACATCGCCGGCATCGCCCAGGTGCGCGAGGCGTTCCCGGGCATCCGCGTCCTCATTCACGCGAAGGAGAGCGCCTGGCTGGGCGACCCCAACCTGAACCTGTCCGCCTCGTTCGGCCATCCCGTCATCGTCGCCCCGGCCGAGGGCGAACTGACGGACGGCCAGTCGCTGATGCTCGGCTCGTCCGAGTGGAAGGCGCTGCACACGCCGGGGCACTCGCCGGGCATGGTCGCCTTCCACTGCGCGCAGTCCAAGACGGTGATCGTCGGCGACACGCTGTTCGCCGGTTCGATCGGGCGCTACGACTACCCCACGAGCAACGAGCGCGACCTCGGCGCGTCGCTGCGCCGCCTGCTCACCCTGCCCGACGACACGCGCGTGCTGCCCGGCCACGGGCCGTCCACCACCATCGCGCGTGAGCGGGCCACCAACCCGTTCCTGCGGGAACTGGGCGTGTGATCGACCGCTTCGCCGCGATGCCGTCGGCGCTGGCGAAGCAGGCCCGCCTCGTGCGCCTCGCCGAAGGCGCGATCCCGGGCGGCGTGCCCGCGCTGGTGGCGCACCCCGACTGGACCACCCCCGCGCCCGTCGTGCTCTGGATGCACGGGCGCACCGTCAGCAAGGAACTCGATCCCGGGCGCTACCTGCGCTGGATCCGCGCTGGGCTCGGCGCGTGCGCCATCGACCTCCCCGGCCACGGCGAGCGCTTCGACGCCGACGCGCAGCGCCCCGAGCGCACGCTCTTCGTCGTCCGCCAGGCCATCGCCGAGATTGACCACGTCGTGCGCGACCTCACCGGCCCGCGCTTCGCCATCCCGGACGGCCGCCCCGCTTTCGACGCCTCGCGCGTCGCCATCGGGGGCATGAGCGCCGGGGGCATGGTCACGCTGCGCCGCCTGTGCGAGGCGCACACGTTCGTGTGCGCGGCGGTCGAGTCCACCGCGGGCGACTTCTCGCGCATGCCCGTCTACGACGCGCGCTACGACCGCGCGCTCGTCGGAGAACTCGACCCCATGCGCCACCTCGACACGTGGCGCCCGATCCCCCTCCTCGCGCTGCACTCCGAGGCGGACGAATGGGTCCCCGTCGGCGCCATCCGCTCGTTCACCGATGCGCTCCGCGACCGCTGCGTCCGCCTCGGCGCCGACCCGGCCATGGTCGAACTGACGACCTGGCCGACCACCGGAGCCCCGGCCGAGCACTCCGGCTTCGGGCGGGTCGCGAACGACGCCAAGAACATCCAATCCGCGTTTCTGGCCCGCCATCTGGGGGCCGCGCCCGGCCAACCGCCGCCGAAGGGCAACCACGCCGGATCGGGGCAGTAGACTGGTGATGGCACGGATCGCGGCGCCGCGGCCCGCTCGCCGAGTCCCCCCTGGAACCCACCATGTCGCGCTCCCCGCTCGCCGTGTTCCTCGCCGCCGGTCTCGTGTTCGCCGCGCCCGCGCTGGCCGCCCCGCCGACGGACGATCAGATGAAGGCCGCGAGCGAGGCGTTCAACAAGGCGTACAAGGAAGCCGCGGGCGACGAGGCGAAGATCAAGGCCGGCGCCGCCGACGCGCTCAAGGATCTCACCGTCGCGGAGATGAGCCCCACGCAGCTCTCGCGCCTCTCGTTCCCGTTGATCAAGGCCGGGCTCGACGGCGAGGCGAAGGCCCGCCTCAAGACGCTCGCCGCGGCGCCGACGCCCGAGGGCGCCGAGGCCGCCGTCGCGTACCTCTCGTTCCTCGACTCCGACACCGCGCCGGCGACCGAGCAGGCGACGGCGATCCGCGCGGCCATCACGCACCCCGGCCTGCGCGACGCGCTGCTCGCGGGCAAGGCGGCGGACGTGTTCTATCAGGCGGGCTCCGCGTCCGACGAGGCCATCAAGCTGATCGGCAAGGACTACGGCGCCCTCGATGTGGCGCTCACGCCCGACATGCCCGCGCCGGTCGCCGGCAGCGCCCGCTACCTGCTCGGCGCTCTTTCCAAACTGGGCGACGAGCACAAGGCCATGCGTGAGAGCATGCGCCTGAAGATGGTCGCCCAGGCCGAGGCCGCCCTC
>CAYVSR010000067.1:0-9856 GCA_964453125.1 uncultured Phycisphaeraceae bacterium
GATCCCCGGCGCTCGGGGCTGCACCCCCCAGTCGTGCGCGTACCGCGACCTGCACGCCGAGTTCGACGCGCTCGGCGCCGCGGTGTACGGCGTCTCGACCGTGTCGCACGCCCACCAGGCCGAGTTCGCCGCGCGCATGCGCATGACCATGCCCCACCTCTCCGACGAGCGATCCGAACTGGTGCGCGCCCTGCGCCTGCCGACGTTCGAGTGGGGCGGCGCCCGCTTCGTTCGCCGCCTCGCCCTGGTCGCCGAGCGCGGCAAGATCGCCCGGGCGTTCTATCCCGCCTTCCCGCCCGATCAGAACGCCCCGACTGTCCTCCGCTGGCTGCGGGACCGCGCGTAACCGGGCGGCCCGTGCTCCGTCACGACCCCTCTTCCGGCCACCACCACGGGCACTCCATCACCGCCGTCGCGTCCGCCTTGCTGTACACCTCGGCGTACTGGAACTGACACCGGCCCCGGCGCAGCGCCGGCGCGAGCCGCCCCGCGTGCTTCTTCGCGAACCGCTCCGCGTGCTGCTTCCACGACGCGTCGAACGACCCGGGCGACTCGTGGATCACGTGCCAGTCGGCGCACACCGCGAGCCGGAAGCCCTCGAGGTGCGCCCGGAAGGTGAAGTCCACGTCGTAGAGGTGGAACGCGTCGAAGGTCGCCTCGTCGAACCGGACCCGCTCGCAAACCTCGCGGCGCGCCGCGAACAGGCAGCCGTCCAGCGCCTGCATGCCCGGCGCCACGCGCAGGTGGTTGCCGAAAACGCACACCGCGTAACTCGACCCGCCCCCCGACAGGTTCGCCACCTGCCCGGCGATGTGCGGCGGGCCCGACGCGATCCACGCGCCGCTCTGCAGCCTCGTCGTGCCCGCCACGCCCAGCGCGTCGAACTTCGCGAGGCGCCGGCGGAGCAGCGCCGGGAACGCCGGGTTCAGAACCTCCACGTCGTCGTGCGAGAACAGGAGCACCTCGCCCTTCGCTCGCGCGACGCCGCGGTTGTACCCCTCGCACATCGAGGCGGCGTCCGGGATCAGGACGAATTCCCACGCCTCGCCAGAGGCGCCGAACAGCGCGGCGAACCGGCGCTCGGTCGCGCCGGCCTTCGCCCCGTTCGCGCTGCAGCAGACGATCGAGATCACGCGCCGAGTGTACCGGCCCCGCGCCTCATTCCGGGCAGGGCTGCCCGAACGAGGACAGCACGTCGTTGAGGTCCAGGAAGTCCACCACACCGTCGTCGTTCACGTCGCCCTCGAGCCACATGCCCAGACCGCTGTAGTCCGACAGCACGATGTTGAGGTCGAGGAAATCCGTGCGGTCGTCGGCGTTGGCGTCGCCCAGGCACGGGATCTCGTCCACGCCGCCGACGATCTCGCTCGCCAGCAGGTTGCGGTACGCCGGACCCTCGTGCTCGCCGTTGTCGTCCGACACGGACCGCGTGATGTGCAGCATCGTGCCGACGGGAACGCCGCTCCAGGGCGTCGCCTGCTCCTGCCAGGCGCCCGGCCCGCCGACCGGCGGGACGACATACTTGAACGTGCGCACGGACCCGTCCCCCAGCACGAGCGCCTGGCCCGTGTCGTCCAGGTGCACGCCCCGCGGCGCCGTCGGCACGGTGAACGCGCTGTGGAACGAGAAGGAATCCGTCACGCGCGTCAGGCGTGCGACGGTGGTCGAGGCGTCGCACGCGACGAGCACCGAGCCGTCGCCCGCGCGGATGTCCATGAACATCTTTCCCCCGAGAAACTGGGCGCCGGTCGGCATGTTGTCGATCGCCGGCGGCTCGACGCCGATCTGCGTGCGCTGGTAGCGCAGGATCTGGTCGTCGAAGCCGGAGAGCACGTACACCTCGTCGTGCCCGTCGTGGAACGCCAGGGCGTCGATGGCCAGCCCGGCGGGCACGGTGGCCTGCTGCACAATCGTCGGAGGATTGGTCGCGAGGTTCACGCGGTGCAGCGTGCGCGTCTCGCCGATGAACAGCTCGTTGGCGTAGCGGCTGAACGCCATGCGACGCGGGTTGGCGATCGCCAGCAGCTGCGTAAGTTGGCCGGAGAACGGGTCCACGCGGTACAGGCCGGACGGGAACCCCGGCGCCCCGTCGTCCGCCAGCGCGAGATAGTGCAGACGGTCGGGCGACGCAGCCACATCAAGCAGCGGGCCCATGCCCGGGTTGAGCGGGAACACCTTCACGTGCGGCCCCGCGCCCGGCGCGCCAAGCGGCTGGGGGATGATGACCCTCAGCGATTGCGCACCGCCGTCCTCGCCCGCGACGTTCGTCAGCCCGTAGCGCGGGAAGATGGTCGTGACGGAGTCGATGATGCGGAGGATGCCATCGTTCGCGCCGGTGACCATCTCGCTCATGATGAGGACGAAGTCGTTGCGCCTGAACGTCCGGTTCTGGATCGGCATCACCTTGTTGACGAACGCCGATTGCGAGGAATTTGGCCCCTCGTCGGCGGGGTCGCGGTACTTCAGCTGCACGCTCGAGCCGCTCACGTCCACGCGATTCGCCGTGCAGGCGTGCCCGCCCGTGCGTTCGCCGAGCCAGACGACGCCGTTGATGAAGTCATCGAACTCATAGCGCCCATACGCGAAGTGCGAGAGGCCGCCCTGAAGCCCGCGCAGGCCGATGTCATTGACGAGCGGCGCGTAGAACCCGGACGCGCTGCTCCGAACGACGTCGAAGAAGTTGCCGTTGAACCAGACGAGGTTGCCCGACAGGTTTCCCGCGCCCCCGGTGCCCCCGCTGGCGCTCGTGCCCATCATGACGCCAAGCGTCGTCAGATGACTGGTGACCGAGTTGTATCTTGACGCCGTATTGGACTGATAATTCCCGGCGCCGGGAAGCACGAACGGGTACCCGTGGTTCGCGACGTAGCACGCCACGTTCAGCGTCGCGGTCGGCACGCAGTACATGGCGCCGTTGTTCGGGAGCCCCGGTCTCCCGGTCCCCGGACTGCGCCGCTGGTCGAGGTCCGTCATGTTCGTGACGCGCCACTTGAAATTCGAGTTGCTCGACCACGCGCCGTAGACGTTCGCGCCGGCCCCCTGCGCGAGCAGCAGCGCCGCGACGCCGGCGAGAATCAGACGGGGCGCGGACGCTCGATTCGGAAGCGTGGTCATGGGGCCTCTTTCAACGGATGGTGAGACGGATTCTGGAACGACTCAACGCGGTCGCGCCCCGGCGCGCCTCGCGTCACGGGCAGGGCTGGCCGTACGCCGACAGCACGTGGTTGAGGTCCGTGAAGCCGACGAAGCCGTCGTCGTCGACATCGCCCTCGAGCCACATGCCCTCCCCGCCGTACTCCGACAAGACGATGTTCAGGTCGAGGAAGTCGACGAAGTCGTCCTGGTTTGCGTCGCCGACGCACTCGGGCGAAACCTCGCCGCCGACGATCTGCGCCTCTTCGAGGTTCTGATAGCCCGGGCCGTTGTGCTCCTGCGTGTCGTCGCTCACCGAGCGCGTCAGGTTCAGGATGGACCCCACCGCGACGCCCGTCCACGGCGTGGTCTGTTCCGTCCACTGCGGGGCGCCCGTCGGCCCCTGTCCGAGCCGGTAGGTGCGGACCGAGCCGTCACCGAGCACGACGGCCTGCCCGGTGTTGTCGAGGTGCAGGCCGCGCGGCGGCGTGGGCACGGCGAACGAGCTGTTGAAGGAGATGGAGTCCGTCACCCGGGTGACACGAGCCACGGTGGTGGACGTCGTGCAGCCGAGCATCACGCCGAAGCCGTCGATGTCGATGGTCATGTGCATCTGGCCGCCCAGGAACTGCGCGCCTGCGGGGAGATTCTCGATCACCGGCGGCTCGACGCCGATCTGCGTGCGCTGATAGCGCAGGATCTGGTCGTCGAAGCCGGAGAGCACGTAGACCTCGTCACTGCGGTTGTGGTACGCGAGGGCGTCGATGGCCAAGCCGGCGGCCACGGTGTGCTGCTGCACGATCGTCGGCGGCGAGGTGGAGAGGTCGACGCGGTGGAGCGTGCGAGTCTCGCCGATGAACAGCTCGTTGGGGAAACGGCTGAACGCCATGCGGCGCGGGTTGGTGACTCCCATCAGGCGCGTCACGTCGCCGGTGAACGGATCGACGCGGAACAGGCCCGACGTGAACCCGAACCCGTCGCCCTGGAAGTCGTCGGCCAGGAAGAGGTAGTGGAGGCGGTCGGGCGAGACGGCGACGTCGAGAATCGGGCCGATCGTCGAGGGGATCGCGAAGGTCTTCGTCTGCACGCCTACGAGCGGGCGGAGAGGCTGGGGGATGATGACCCGGAGCGACTGCGCGCCCCCGTCCTCGCCCGAGAGGTTGGTCAGCCCGTACTGGGGGAAGATGGTCGTGGTGGAATCGATGAGGCGCTTGAGGCCGTCGCTGGCGTTGACGTTGAGGTCGGTCATCAGGACGGGCAGCCCGTTGCGATAGAACACGCGGTTGGTCGGGTAGAGCACCTTGTTCGTGAACGGCGACTGGCCGTCGTCGGCGCTGGAATCCGCGGGGTCGCGATACTTGAACGTGATGTTGCTGCCGGAGACATCCACGCGATTGGCGGTGCACACGTGCCCGCCCTCGCGCGAGTCGAGGATCAGGTTGCCGGCGCCGGAGACGTGGTAGTCCCACCGACCGTAGGCGAAGTGCGTGAGGCCGCCCTGAAGGCCCATGATTCCGATCTCGTTCACGGTGGGCGAGTAGAAGTCGGCGCGACTCTTGCGCACGACATCGAAGTAGAAATCGTTGAACCACACGAAGTTGCCGAGGTAGTTGCCCGTGCCTCCCGTGCCGCCGTTGGGCGTCGAAGGATCGGTGCCCATGAGCGAGCCGAGCAGGGCGATGTTCGAGGTGATGGGGTTGTACGTCACGTTGCCGCTGGACTGCCAGTTGCCGAGCCCCGGTGCGATGAAGGGGTAGCCGTGCGCCGCCACGTAGCACGCGACGTTCAGCGTGGACGTCGGGGCGCAGTACATGGCGCCGTTGTTCGGCAGCCCGGGGCGCGGGAAGCCCGGCGCACCGCCCGGGGAGCGACGCTGATCGAGGTCGTGCATGCCGGTGACGCGCCAGTAGAAGTTGGAGTTGCCCGAGTACGAGCCGTAGACGTTCGCCTCGCCGCGCTGGGCGCCCAGCGACATGGCGGCGGCGCCGAGAAGAACCACAGTGGGCGCGAGGGCGGGGCGCTGCTGCATGCGAACATCTCTCCGTGTGGTTGCGGGTGGGGAGATCGTCGGGCGGGAACCGATCGATCGCCCGGCGTGGGGCGGAAACGTCATCTTCCGATACGCGCACGGGTCGCGCCAAGGAGAAACCCACTATTTTCGGTCCTTGCTCGATTCTGGCCGGGATTGGCAAGAAAAAAAGCCCGGCGGCCGGGGTGGTCCGCGGCGCCGGGCCACTCCACGAGCCGCTTGTCGCTCGGCTCGCGTGCCCTGATTCCGACCCCGATCTCTCCTCCGAACCCGCGCGCCGGGTCTCGCGCGCGGACGGCCACCGAGAAAGCAGGGAGCCCGGGCAGCACAGGACGCCCGGGCCCCCATCGATGCGGCAGCCCGATGAACCTACGAAACGTTCCTCGCCTCACAAACGCGTCCGAGAATATTTTTCGCGCTGACGACCCCGGTCGGCCCTCGTTCGGTGCGCGCGCGAAAGCGGGCGCGCACCGCGCGCCCGCCGGGTGAGAGTTTCGTGGTCGCCCCCCCGGCGCTACGCGCCGAGCAGGAGCGCCTGGCGGCCCGCGCCGTTTGCGGCGCGCAGCGCGACCATCGACGCGTCCAGCATCGCCGCGGACCGCGCCCTCGCGCCGGACGCCTGCGCGAAGTCGGTGTCGCGGATGGCGCTGTTCGCCGCCGCGGTGTTCTCGAACGCCACCGCGTTTGAGCGCTTCGCCGACTCGATGCCGTTCTTCTGGAACGCGCCGAGCGCGCCGCGCATGCTCGCCACCTGCGAAGACGCCGCGCGAACCGCCTGCTGCGCCGTCTCCGGGTCGCCGTCGACGAAGTTCAGCGCCCGCCCGCCCCCGACGTCCGCCAGGGTGTACGCGCCCGAGGCGTTCGACACGGCGCCCACGTCGTGCGTGCCGACGTTCGAGACCGACACCGAATCACCGCCCACGGTGATCGTCATCGAGGGGTCGAGCACGCGCTGGCCGTTGAACCGCGTGGTCGACGCGATCCGATCGATCGACTGCAGCGCCGAGTCCGCCTCCATCTGGTAGGCCTCGCGCTCCGCGTCGCTCATGCCGGCGGTGTTGGCCGTCGCCACCGACGCCGCGCTCAGATCCGTCGTCAGGCTCGAGATCTCGGAGAGCGCCCCGTCGGCGACGTTGATGACCATCGCGTCGCGGTCCAGGGCCCGCTGCTCCGCGTCGATCTCCGCCAGCGAGGCGCGCAGGTTCTCGCTCGCGATCAGCCCCGCCGGGTCGTCCGCCCCGCGGTTGATCCGCGAGCCCGTCGCCAGGGGCACGAGGGCGCGGTGCAGCGCGTTCCCGTTGCGATTGACGTTGTTCACCCCTATGAGCGAGGCCATGTTCGTGTTCACCGAGTTGATCGACATGCGAGGCTCCTTCCGTGCGTGTGGGCCGGCCGCGATCCGTCGCGCCCGGCGATGTGCACAGGAAGCCTCAGATTCGCCCGCGCCGCGTGCAACGGCCGAGAACCGGCGATCTTCTCCCCCGCGCGGCCCGAGAACTCGGCGACACCCTCACGACCCGAGCGCCCCCGCGCCCGCGGCGCCGGGCGCGCGTCCCCCGCAAGGCCGCCCGTGTGAACGGCCCCGCGCGCATTCTCGGCGCCGTTCGCGCAGCCGGGAGCCTCGTCCCGGTTGAGTTCACCTCGCTTCGCGCCCGCGCGTTCCGCCGGTCAGAACGTGAACCGCAGCCCGACGCCGACCGCGAACTCCAGCTCCGCCCGCTCGTCCAGGTCGCTCAACAACGGCAGCTGCGCCATCGCTTCGAAGGCCCACGCCCATCCCTCGTACATGAACCCCGGCGCGACGCGGAGCTCGGTGTCCCCGTTGGTCTCGTAAATCCCGTTGAGTTCCGCCGTGAGGTACCACGCCCCGCGCGACTCCGGGGTGTACTCGTCCGGGTAGATGCGGAAGAGGTACGACGAGTTGAACGTCAGCGCCTCGCTCGGCCCCATGCCGCCGCCGACGTTGTCCACGCCGCCGCCGCCCGTGTTCCACTGGAACACGACGTCCTGGTTGAACCCGTGGCGTCCGCGCACAACGGTGACCACCGCGCCGATGTGCGGGTTGAACGACTGCGTCGAGAAGTCATGGTCGTCCCCGCTGGGGATGTGCGTGCCAACGAGCAGCGCCGCGCGCACCGTGTCCACGCCGCCCGTATCGTCCTTGAAGAAACGCCACTTGAGCATGGCGTCGAAGTCCTCCACGCCCCGGTCGCTGTCGCGCCCGCCACCGGGCAGCGTGCGCCGCTCCCACGCCAGCGGCACGTCGACGATCAGCGACAGGTCGCGCACCAGCCCGACCTGGAGCAGGGTTTCCCACTCCACGCGGTCCGTTCGCGTCGCGGAACCGTCCGGCTCCGCGCCGTAGCGCTCGAAGTGCAACGATGGGCGCACCACGAACACGCCCGGCGATGGCATCGTTGCGGCCTGGGTGTACATCGCCTCCTGCGCCCGCGACGCGCCCGAGAGCGCGAGCAGCGCGCACGCGCCTGCGATCGAGGCGCGCGCCGTGAGGCTGTCCGACGCCCGACTCATCGCGCCCCTCCCGGCGCCGCCGCGCCCGCCGCCTCGACCTTCACCAGCGTGAAGCCCGCGTCTTCCACGGCGTCGCCGAGCGCCGCCGGCGAGGGGTGCGCCGCGCCCGGCTTGAACCCGACGTCAACCCTGCCGAGCGACAGGTCAACCTTCACCTTGTTCACCCCGTCGATCCGCGCCAGCTGCTTGTCGATGTTCGAGGCGCACAGCGGGCAGCCCAGGCCGTTGACGTACAGCACGGCGCCCTCGCCCGCGATCGGCGCATCGCTCTTCGCCGCCGCGCGGTCCGCCGCCGAGACCTCGTGCTCGATGGGGTCGCCCATGTCGGGCTTCTGCGGCGCCGAGGAGGCGGAGCCCGTCGAGGATGTAGAGGCCGTGGAGCCCGAGCCGGCGCATCCGACGAGCGCAGTGGTGGAACCGATGGAAACCGTGGCGACGAACGCGGCGCGGAGCGCTCGCGAGGGGACGATGGACATGTTCATGGGAACTCCTCGGCCTTGGCCGGGTTTGGCGCTGGTGTGTTCGGAACGCGTGAAGGCGTGTCGGTTCGCTCGGCGCGCAGCGCCGGCGCGGCGTGCGTCCGCTACGTCGTCCGAACGCACAGCAACGACAACCGCTCGGGCGTGGAGAGCCACCGCATCGCGTGAGGCCCGGAAGACCACGGCGCCAGCCACCCCCGCGCATCGCGACCGAACGTCGATTCCTCAAGCGTCGGCGCCGGCGCAATCCCGCGCTCGCCGACCGTTACCAGCCAATCCTTGCTCTCAGCCGGCTCGGGCCGCCCATCCTCGACCGTGCAGCAGCACGACGCGCCACCGGACGAATCGCCACCCGGCTCGCAGCAGCTCGGCGCGCACACCGCGGCCTCGGGCCCGCACAGCCTGACGGCGCACGTCCCGCCCGCGTCCGCGAGCAGACCCTGCACCACCAGACTCAGGATGATCGCGAATCGAAGGAGCATGGCGACGGCGTCATTCTAGCCGGCGACGCACGGCGGCGGATCGCGTCGCGCCGCGGGCTAGGCCGCCTCCACCGTGTCCATCGCCTTGAACGGCTTGCCCTCGATCGTCAGGCCCAGATGCGCCAGCGGGCCGTGGGGCTTCTTCGCCTCCCCCTTCAGCCGGTTCATCGCCCCGGGGTTCGCGTAGGTGTTGAACACCATCGCCTTGATGTTCGCCAGCATCCCCCCGAACGACGCGAACGTGTGGTTCACCGCGCTCGCCTCGTACCCGCTGTGCACCATGCACTGCTGGCACGAGGGGTTCCCGCTCGCCCTGCCGTAGTTCTCCCACGCCGTCTCGCCGATCAGCCCCGCGAACGTGTCCGCGTACCCGTCCTGCAGCAGGTAGCACGGCTTCTGCCAGCCGAACAGGTTGTACGTCGGCATGCCCCACGGCGTGCACTCGTACTCGCGCCGACCCATCAGATACTCAAGAAACAGCGGCGACTGGTTGAACTTCCACTGCTTCTTGCGGTTCGACAGGATCATCTCGAAGAACTCGTTCGTGTTGCGCCGCTCGCGCATGAACGACTTCTGGTCCGGCGCCTTCGCGTACGCGTATCCCGGTGAGACCATCATCCCCTCGACGCCCATCGACATCACTTCGTCGAAGAACTTCCGCACCGCGTTCGGGTCGGCCCCGTCGAACAGCGTCGTGTTCGTGGTCACGCGGAACCCGCGCGCCACGGCCAGACGGATCGCCGCCGTCGCCGTCTCGTACACCCCGTCGCGGCACACCGCGAAGTCGTGATGGTCGCCGTGCCCGTCGAGGTGGACGCTGAACGTCAGATACTTGCTCGGCTTGAACCACCCCGCCTCGAGCTTCTCCTTGAGAAGGATCGCGTTCGTGCAGAGGTAGATGTACTTCTTCCGCGCGACCAGCCCCTCGACGATCTCCTTGATCTGCGGGTGCAGCAGGGGCTCGCCCCCGGGGATCGACACCATCGGCGCCCCGCACTCCTCCGTCGCCTTGAAGCACTCCTCGGGCGAGAGGTGCTGCTTGAGCACGTGCGGGGGGTACTGGATCTTGCCGCACCCGGCGCAGGCCAGGTTGCAGCGGAACAGCGGCTCGAGCATGAGCACTAAGGGGTAGCGGGCGTTGCCACGGAGCTTCTGGCCAAGAACATAGGTGGCCACGGTCCACATCTGCGAGATCGGTACGG
>CAYVSR010000068.1:0-9796 GCA_964453125.1 uncultured Phycisphaeraceae bacterium
GGCGATCACGCTGACTCCTGACGGCGACGCCGTGTTGTTCCTGCGCAGCGGGCCGCGGACGTTCGTGAACGACCTCTACGAGTTCGACTGCGCGACGGGCAAGGAGCGCGTGCTGCTGACGGCGGAGGGGATCCTCAAGGGCGCGGAGGAGAAACTCACGCCCGAAGAACTGGCGCGGCGCGAGCGCCAGCGCTCCACGGCGCGCGGCATCGCGGGGTTCTCGCTGAGCGACGACGGGAGCAAGATCCTTGTGCCGCTGTCGGGCCGGCTGTTTGTCATCGAGCGGAAGACCGGCGCGACGCGGGAACTCACGAGCGAGCACTCGGCGAAGTTCCCCATCGACCCGCGCTTCTCGCCCGACGGCTCGAAGATCGCGACCGTGCGCGACGGCGATCTCTACGTCATCGACATCGGCCCCGGCGCGCCGGCGGCGGGGCGCGAGCGGCGCCTCACGACGAGGAGCAGCGACACCGTCACCAACGGCCTCGCCGAGTTCGTGGCGCAGGAAGAGATGGACCGGCACCGCGGCTACTGGTGGTCGCCCGATTCGACCATGATCGCCTTCCAGCAGACCGACACCGCGGGCATGGAGACCTTCGCCATCGCGGACCCGGTGGACCCGGGCAAGCCCGTGCGGACGTGGCCGTACCCGAGGGCGGGCGGCAAGAACGCAAGCGTGCGCCTGGGGATCCTGAACCTCAAGAGCGGCGCGACGGAGGGCGGCATGCCGGGGACGGCCGATCCCGTGTGGGTCGACTGGCCGCGCGAGGATCATCCGTATCTGGCCAGCGCGCGCTGGGACAAGGGCGGGCCGCTCGCGATCCGCGTGCAGAACAGATCGCAGACCGAACAGCACGTCATGACCGTCGATATCGCCAGCGGCAAGACGGGGACGCTCGCGACAACTCGCGATGACCGTTGGATCAACCTGGATCAAGCAACGCCGCGCTGGCTGGATGACGGGTCCGTTCTGCTCTCGACAGAATCGCACGCCGGCGCGGAGTCCTGGGAACTCTGGCGCCAACGCGGATCGGAGTTCATCCCGCTGGCCGGTTCGGACATCAACTATCGGGGTGGGATCCTCGGCGTCGGCGCAGAATCGGGAGAGGTGTATGTGAGCGGCGGATCCGACCAGGCGGGCACGCACGTGTTCCGCGCGCTCCTCGGCGGCGGCGCTCCGAAGCAGATTACCTCGGGCGCCGGCTCGCACGGCGCAATTCTTTCCAAGAACGGAAGGGTCTGCGTGCACACGTCCAGCGCCCCCGACGGCTCGCGCTCCTGGACGGTCCGCCGCGCCGCCGACTGGTCCCCCATCGGCGAGCTCTCCAGCGTCTGCGAGAAGCCCTCCTTCGCGCTGAACATGGAAGTGACCGAAGTCACGGCCCCCGACCCCGCCGACGGCCTCGAACACCTCGGGTTCAAGAAGGGCGAGCCGATCTCGTACAAGGCGCTGCTCATCCGCCCGCGGAATTTTGACAAGACCAAGAAATACCCGGTCATCGTCAGCGTCTACGGCGGGCCGCACGCGCAGACCGTCACGCAGGCGGGCTCGGGCCAGTGGCTCAACCAGTGGTACGCGGACCACGGCTTCATCGTCGTCAGCATCGACGGTCGCGGCACGCCCAGCCGCGGGCGCGCGTGGGAGCGGGCGATCAAGGGCGACCTCATCAAGGTGCCGCTGCTGGACCAGGTCGCGGCGCTCAGGGCGCTGGGTGAGAAGTTCCCCGAACTCGACATGGACCGCGTCGGCATCTACGGCTGGTCGTTCGGCGGCTATTTCTCCGCCATGGGCGTGATGCGTGAGCCGGGCGTGTTCAAGTGCGCCGTCGCCGGGGCGCCCGTTGCGGACTGGCGCGACTACGACACGCACTACACCGAGCGGTACATGGGCATGCCCGACGAGAACAAGGCGGGGTATGACGCCGCCAGCGTGCTGACGTACTGCAAGGACCTCACGCGCCCGCTGCTGATCATCCACGGCACGGCGGACGACAACGTGTACTTCATGCACGCGCTCAAGATGAGCGACGCGCTGTTCAAGGCGGGCAGGAAGCACGAGTTCCTGGCGCTCGCGGGGTTCACGCACGTGGTGCCGGACCCGGTGGTGGTGCGGAACCTCTACGGGCGGGTGATCGGGTTCTTTGAGGAGAATCTGAAGTAGGAAGGCATCAAGGCATCGAGGCATCGAGGCATCGAGGCATCGAGGCATCGAGGCATCGAGGCATCGAGGCATCGACACGGCGCACGGGTTCATCCCGAACGGAGCCGCGACCGTCAGGGAGCGGTCTCGCGCAGGACGCGATCGTGCGCATCACGTGCTCGCGACGCGAGGATGCGCTCAACACGCGAGCGCGCCGAATTTGATCGACCTCAGCGCGAGACCGCTCCCTGACGGTCGCGGTTCCGTTTGAGTCAGCGATGGCTCCGATCGAGCCGATGCTCGTCGCGCCAGTCGTCCAGAATGTGGATGTGCCGGGGCGCGACGCGAAAGAGCGCCTCCGCCCGACCGATGATCATGAACTCTGCGACGTTCCAGCCATGGTCGTACATGCCCGTGATCAGGAATCGCGCGGGTGTGAGCACGTCCTTGATCAGCAGGCAACGATCCGGCGGCTCGTCTGCTTCGAGCGCAACCGTGAGCGTTCGTCGCTCCGCTTCGGACAGCGAATCGCCCGCCGGAAGGACAAGCACAATGACCTTATTGCGTTGCTCGTAGATGCCGCGGAGGGCGCAACCGAAGTCCGGGCGCGCAAACTCCGCGAGCCCGAGCCTGACGTGCGGCCCCGCGTCAGGGTCGTGGCTTGGGCGATCGCAAAGGTGCATTTCCTCATAGAAGGTCGCACGCTGGTCGAAGCACGCGCCGGCCTCGAACCATTGCGGATGATCGCGACGGCATGTGCGCCAGTACTCGCTCCACACCAAGCGCTCCCAGTTCGTTCGAACGCGTCGCGAGGACGCCCACAGGGCGCGGTGGCCAGCCTCAGAGGGAATGATGTCCTTGAGGTGATCGAGCGTTTCCTCGATGCAGGCCGCCTGGAGCCCTTCTATCACTTCATCGCGCCGCAACCCGCACGCCGAGATGGAGATCGCGCCGACCCAATCGTCGCTCATTCTCCGCTCGTAGAGCGCGGGGCAATCCAGGCCCATCGCGGGGACGGATTGGCAAGGCCACAGCAGGTTCCACGTGCCGAGGATCTCGAAGTGAAGGCTCACACGGAGGCCCCGTGCTCAAGAGCGGCACGAAGAAGCCCGCCGTGCCGTGCGAGCAGCTCAGAGGCGTCCGCGTGCGAAAGCCCCTTCCGCTGCATCACGACCGCGACCTTCAAGTTCCCCCCCGCCCCCCTCTGCTCCGCCGGTCGTGACAGCAGCGCCAGCGCGTCGTCGCGCGAGAGGTCGGTGAGGGTCGAGAGGATGCGTGCCGCGCGGTCGAGGAGTTTGTTGTTCGTCGCGCGCACGTCGACCATCAGGTTCTCGTAGCACTTGCCCAGGCGCACGAAGAGCGTGGTGGAGATGGTGTTCAGGGCCAGCTTCGTCGCCGTGCCTGCCTTCATGCGGGTCGAGCCGGTGAGGACCTCGGGGCCGGTGAGGATCTTGATCAGGTGGCGCACGCCCGGCGCCGGGGCGACGTCGGCGCAGGTGAGCAGGCCGGTGGCGCCGCCGAGAGCGTGCGCATGTGCGAGGGCGCCGAGCACATACGGCGTCGTCGCGCCCGCGGCGATGCCGAGCACGATGTCGTTCTTCTGCAGGGGCATCGCGCCCAGCGCTTCGACGGCGCCGCGCGGGTCGTCCTCCTTGCCCTCGCTGCTCTTGCGGAGGGCGCCGTCGCCCCCGGCGATCAGGCCGACCACGAGCCCCTCGGGCGACTGGAACGTGGGCGGGCATTCCGACGCATCGAGCACGCCCAGGCGCCCCGACGTGCCCGCGCCGAGATAGACGAGCCGGCCCCCGGCGCGCAGGGCACGCTCCGCGTCGGCGATGAACGCGCCGATCGCGGGCGCCGCCGCGGCCACGGCGTGGGCGACGGTCTGGTCCTCCGCGTTGATCAGCGCGACGCACTCGTCGATGGAGAGCGCGTCGAGGTTCATCGAGCGCGGGTTGCGCTGCTCGGTCAGGATGTGCCCACGGTCGGGGAGCGTCATCGCGGGCTCTCTTCGCCGCTGGGCGCGCCAACCGGCGCGGCGGGCGAGGGCTGCGCCGGCGCGGGGCGCGTTGTGAACTTGAGCCCCACGATGCCCAGCGCGATCATCGAGATGCACACCGCCTGCAGCGGCGACAGACGCTCGCCCAGCAGCAGCGCCCCGACCGCCACGCTGCCCACGGCGCCGATGCCGACCCACACGGTATACGAGATGCCCAGCGGCAGTGACTGCATGGCGCGTGCGAGCAGCGCGAACGACGCGAACATCGCGCCCAGCGTGATGACCGAGGGCCACAGACGCGTGAAGCCGTGCGTCTGCTTGAGCCAGTACGCCCAGACGACTTCGAGCAGACCGGCGATGGTGAGCAGGACCCAGGGGAGCATGGGGGAAAGGGTAGCGGGGAAGGGACGAAGGCACGGAGGCACGCGGGCACGGAGGAAGGCGCTCAGCGCGGCGTCGGCGCGGTGCGTCCGATCCAGGCGCCGCTGATGGGCGCGAGGGTGTTGGCGGGCAGGCGGGTGACGCGGGGCAGCGTGATGGGGACGCCGTCGGCGCAGAGCGCGCCTAGGGCGGCGATCTCCATCGCCTCACGTGCCTCGGGCGGCACGCCCAGGGCGGCGGTCGTCCCGGCCCGGGCGCCCGCATGACGCGCGATGGCGCCGAGCAGGGCGAGATTGCGTGCGCCCCCGCCGGCGCAGAACAGCCGGCGCACAGCGTGGGGCGCGAGGGCGCCCGCGATCGTGCGCCCCAGCGCATCGCACGCGGTGGCGACGAGATCGGGCGCCGAGAGACGGGGCAGCCAGGTGTCGATCCAGCGCCACGACTCATCGCCCGTGCCCAGCGAGCGGCCCGATCGCGACTGCGCCCCGAGCGCCTGCGCCAGCGTCGCCGAGGCATCCGCGTGCGGCGCGCCCGCGAGCGCTGCGGCGCCCCCCGCGTCGTACGGCGCGCCAAGCGCCCGCCTCGCCGCTTCATCAAGCACGTGGTTGCAGGCGCAGACGTCGAGCCCCCCCACCGCGTCGGGCTTCGCGAACGCCTCGGCGCCGCCGGGCAGGATCGTCGCGTTGCAGAAGCCGCCGAGGTTCACGATCGCGCGGGTCTCGCTCGCGTCGCGAAAGAGCAGCCAGTCGGCCAGCGGCGTGATCGGCGCCCCCTGCCCGCCTGCGCTGAGGTCCGCCCCGCGAAGGTCGTACACCAGCGGGCAGCCCGCGGCGCCCGCGATCGGCCACGGGTTGAGCATCTGCCAGGACGCCGGCGGCGCGTGGAACACCGTCTGCCCGTGCACCGCGACCAGATCCGGCGCGCCCGCGAGCGCCCGCAGTCGTTCGACGGCTTCCACATGCGGCGCCGCGAAGTCGAGCGCGAGGCGCGCGATGTCGCCCGCGGTCGTCGGCGCGCCAGATGCGAGCGAGCGCAGTCGCGGCGTCAGCGCCCCCAAGGGCACGGTCACATGCGCGAGCAGCCGGGCGCGCGCCGAGAGGCCCGAGCCCTCGATGCGAACCGCCGCGCCGTCCAGCGCGTCGATCGACGTGCCGGTCATGAAGCCGAAGACGGTTCGCGTGGGCGCTGGCACGGCGGGGTCGGAGCGCTACTTGTCGCGCGGCGTGAGGTCCACCGCGACGGGAAGATGGTCCGACGCGAAGCCCGCGGGCGCCGGCGTCGTGCGGTAGTCGGCGCCCTTCTCGCGCAGCGGCGTGCCCAGCACGAACGCCGAGCCGGGGATCATCTCCCGCGCCAGCGCCGGGTTGAGCAGCACGAAGTCGATCGCCCGGTCGGACTCGTGCGTCGTGGTGCGCGCGTCGTCGGGGTTGCGGGCGCCCAGCGCATCCACAAAGCCGGCCGAGATGTAGTCACGCACCGACTTGTCGCTGGGAATGGCGTTGAAGTCGCCCAGCACCGCGATGTTGCGCTCCGGCTGGGCCTTCATCCACTCGGCCGTCATGGCGATGAAGCGCGCGGCCTCGGCTTCTCGCCAATACTCGTTGCCGCGCCCGCTCTTGTGGTGCACCACCAGCAGCGTGAGGTCGTAGTCGGCGCCGCCGGCCTTGTCGGCGGGCACGCGCACAACGACGCGCAGGGGGGATCGACGCGTGTCGAGCGGCTGTCCGGCGTAGCGGTTGGGGCGGTCCTGGAACATGGGCGGGTGCACGCCGCCGAGGGGCAGCGTGGGCCAGACCGTGGCCTCGACGATGGGGAAGCGGGACAGCACGGCCTGCTCGATGCCGCGCTCGTCGCCGGGGCCGATGGAGGCCACGTGGTCGTACCCGAGGCCCTTGAGGTGGGTCTCGCGGAACTCGATGAGCGCGTCGAGGCTCTCGATCTCTTGCAGGGCCAGAACGTCGGCGTCGAGGCGTCGGATGGCGCCGGCTGCGGCGGCTCGCTCGCCCTCGGGCTTGACACTCTTCATGTCGTCGAGATCGCCCGAGATCGAAGGGTCGTCGCGGGTGTCGAAGAGGTTGAGCACGTTGTAGGTCGCGAGGCGCACGCTGCCCGGGGCCTTGGCCGGCGGCGCCGCGACGCCGAGGCGCGGGGCCGGCGCCGGGTCCGCCGCGAGCGCGGGCGTCGCGAGGGCGACAATCACGAACGAAACGATCGCACGAATCGGGGCTGTGGTTCGCATGGGCGGAGTGTACGGCGCCGGGTTATCCGGCCGTTCGGGGGCGCGCCGGCGCGAGTCTGGGAGGTCTTCATCGAAGCCTTTCCCAACCTTCGCGCAACGCTCACAGAAACCGCCCGATGCGCTGGTACCTCTTCCCGCATGAATTCCACACTCGTCGATGTCGGGGGCGGAGGGCCGGTCGCGGCGCGCAGGATCAAGGCGCCCAACGCGCTGATCATCGGGGCGATGAAGTCGTCCACCACGCTGCTGTTCGACACGCTGGGCATGCACCCGGGGGTGTTCACGCCGGTCGAAAAAGAGCCCCATTACTTCTCGTCGCCCGACCGCGACGCCCCGGGCGCGTGGGAGAACTACCTCTCGCTGTTCGCCGGGCGCAAGCCCTCGCAGACCATCGCGCTCGAGGCCTCGACGACCTACACCCGCTGGCCGCAGAACATCGACACGGCGCCGATCATCAAGGCACGCCTCGGCTCGCCGCGGCTGATCTACATCCTGCGAGACCCCGTCGAGCGCGCGGTGAGTCACTACAACCATTCGTACGCCAGGGGCTACTACCGCCCCGGCATGACCTTCGGCGAGGCGATCGAGCGGGACCCCATCCTGCTCTCGACCAGCCGGTACGCGCAGCAACTCGCCAGATACGACGAGGTGTTCGGCCCTGACGCCACCCTCGTCGTGCTGGCGGACGACCTGCACAAGAACCGGGCCGACACGATGCGCCGCGTGGCCGATCACCTCGGCCTCGCCCCGTTCGACGGGTGGAACGCCCAGCCCTCGCGCGCCAACTCCGCCGAGAACGTGCGTGCCTCCGCGGCGTGGCGCCCGCTGCTCGAGGGCTCGCCGCTGCTCCGCGCCGCCGTGCGCCGCATGCCGACGGGGCTCAAGCGCCGCCTCAAAGCCCTCCGCACCCCCGCGCCCGCGGCGCGCAAGCCCACACAACCCGAACGCGACCTCGCCCTGCGCGCGATCGCGGACGACCTGCTCGCGCTGGAGACGCGTATCGGCGTCGCCGCCCGCCGGTTCCCGTCGTGGGCCGCTCTGCGCGAGTCCGCCGCGGCCGACGCGCCTGGCGCGATGCCGAGGCTCGAAACGCGCGCCTCGCCCGCCGCCTCGCTGGAGGCCCTGGCGCTCTAGCGTCCGCGTTTCCGCCCTCGCCCCAGCGCGGCGCGAGATCATCTGGTCGCACGCCCACGACGTGAGGAACGCCCACGAGGGGTGGCATGCCCACGGCTCGGCGTGGGCATGATTGGGCTCGCAACATCCGGCCGCGCTCGCACCTCTGCACCCGCCCGCGCCCGCACCTCTTCACCCGACGGCGCCCGATCCCCTTCACCCGCCCGCGCCCGCACCTCTTCGCCCCAGCGGGGCGCGACATCATTGCCACGGTCCGCGGCGCCTCGCCGCGCGACCGTGGAGAGCGGCCCGCGCCGAATCCGCCCCGGGAGGGGCGGCACGAACGAACACCCCAACCGTGCTCGACCCTCTCAGCACACGGCGCCGTAGTTCGACAGCACGATGTTGAGGTCGGCGAAATCGACGTCGCCGTCGCTGTCGAGATCCGCGCTCAGGGCGCCGGGGGGGCCGGTCTGGCCGTACTGCGAGAGCACGGCGTTGAGGTCGGCGAAATCCACCATCGCGTCGCCGTTCACATCGCCCGGGCAAGGGGCGCGCCCGAGGAGGAGGTCGAACACGACGGGGCGGTGGTCGGAGGCGTTGCTCGTGGCGCTGGTGTCGCCGTTGGAGAGCCGGCCCGCGTCGTCGCCGGAGTAGTAGACAAAGCCCATCGCGTTAAGTTCGGCCTGGTCGAACGAGCCGTTCGTGTTGAAGTCGAAGCGGTCGGCGAGCAGGTGGTCGAGGCAGATGTAGTCGAGGCGCGAGGAGGGCGGGTAGGTGGTGGTGAGCGGGGCGCCGCCGATCGTGCGCCCCGCGAGCGATTCGATCGCGAGGTTCAGAACGCCGGTGGGCACGCCCGTTGTCGCGTGCGCGAAGGCGCCGTTGATGGTGGTGTCGAAGTTGTTGTTCGAGTTGAGGTCGCCCAGCAGGATCGAGTACCCCGCGGGGGTCTCGCGCGAGCCGTTGTCGTCGAGGTCGAGGCCCTGCGTGCGGTCGTTGTAGACCGCGATGCCCGACTCGTTGGCGTTCATCCGCCGCTGGTTGAGCGATGACGAATCGCCGCAGCACTTGAAGTGCGCGGCGTAGAGCGTCAGCAGCCGGTCGGCCCCTGCGACATTGAGCGTGACGCGCACGAGCGGGCGCGGGCCGCCGATGGCGTACTCGTCGAGGTCGAGAAAGGCGATGGACGGCCTGTGCAGCACGACCTGGTGGTTGCCGCCGGGGTCGCGCTGCGTGCCCATGCGGATGGCGAAGCCGGGCAGGTGCGCGTCGCGGAAGGCGGTGAGTTCCGCGTCGGACTGCACCTCTTCGAGCACGACGATGTCGGGGTTCATGCCGGAGTTGGGCCCGGCGCCGTCGAGGTCGTTCGTGGTGAGGAACTTGCCCGTTGCGATGAAGCCCGCCGAGCCCGAGGCGCCGAGCCCCTCGAGGACGTTGAGGGTGACGATGCGGATCGGGATCGGCCCGGGGACGCCCAGCGCCGGCACGCCGAAGCCGAAGCAGGCGAGCAGGGCGAGCGTGGCGGCGCGGCATGGTCTCATGGCAAGTCGGGCTCCGTGGAACGAGAAAGGCGAGGGAGAAGGCCCCCTCGCCTCGTGTCAGCAGTGTAAAGGGCGTGTCAACAGGGCCCGGTCACTTGACCGGCGCGGCGCAGTTGCCCCCGAAGAACGAGAGGTTGATGTTGAGGTCGAGGAAGTCGACGCGGCCGTCGTCGTTGAGGTCAGAGGGGAGGCCGCCCATCTGCATCGTGAAGTCGGACAGGACGCGGTTGAGGTCGATGAAGTCGACATCGTTGTCGCCGTCGGTGTCGCCGGGGCAGGTGCGGGTGATGTCGCCCATGGTGAGCACCACGACGCCGCGGACGGGCGCCTCGGCGGGCAGGTTGGGGCTGAGGGCGCCGCCGTTGATGTCGAAGAGGCCGAGC
>CAYVSR010000069.1:0-9308 GCA_964453125.1 uncultured Phycisphaeraceae bacterium
TGATCGCCCCGGCGCCGCCCGAGTCTTTCCCGCTCCCCGAACGGCGGTACGTGCGGTGCGAGCGGAAGGCGCCGCGCCGGAAGGCGTCGGACGCGAACACGATGAGGCCGACCAGCGTCGCCATGAGCATCGCGAACCGGATGTCGTAGTGGCGGATGTGGCTGATCTCGTGGGCCATCACGCCGGCGAGTTCGTCGCGGGTGAGGCGCTCGCGCAGCCCGCGCGTGATCGCCACCGCCGCGTGCGCCGGGTCGCGCCCGGTGGCGAACGCGTTGAGCGCGTCGCTGTCGATCCGGAACACCCGCGGCATGGGCACGCCCGCCGCGATGCTCAGTTCCTCCACCACGTTGAACAGTTCGGGGTCCTCGGCCTTCTCCATGGGGCGGGCGCCGGCCATCGCCAGGATCGCGCTCGCACCGCCGCGCCACGACCACAGGCACGCCACCACGGCGACCACGCCGGCGACCACCCCGCCGGTGACGCCCGCGCGCAGCAGGTCGTCGGCGCTCGCGCCCGAGTAGCCCACCGCCGCGGCCGCGATCGCGGCCCCGCCCACGACGGTGAGCAGCACGAGCGCCCACATGAGCAGCATCGACTCCCGCTTGTTCTTCCGGATCAGGTCGCGGAAGGTGACAGTGGCGGGGTACGCGCGCAGCGCCTCGCGCTCCACGTGGATGGCGCCGATCGCGTCGCGCCCCTCGACGCGCTCCGATCCGAACCCGGAGGCGCTCACGGCTTCCCGAACGAGACCTTGGGCGCCGTCCGCTCCGCGTCGCCCTCGGTGCGGAAGTACTCGCGCGCCTTGAAGCCGAAGATGCCCGCCACGATGTTCGCGGGGAAGGTCGACCGGCCGGCGTCGTACGCGCCCACGCAGTCGTTGTAGTGCTGGCGCGCGAAGCCGATCTTGTTCTCCGTGCTCGCCAGCTCCTCCTGCAACTGCCGGAAGTTCCCGTCCGCCTTCAGCTGCGGGTACGCCTCGGCCAGCGCGAACAGGCGCCCCACGGCCTGCGTCAGCACGTTCTCCGCGTCCGCTTGCGCGCCCACGGTCCCGGCGGCTCCGACCCCCACGGCCTTGTTCCGCGCCGAGATTACGGCCTCGAGCGTCTCGCGCTCGTGCCCGGCGTAGCCCTTGACCGTCTCGACGATGTTGGGGATCAGGTCGTGGCGCCGCTTGAGTTGGACGTCGATCTGCGACCAGCCGTTGCCCACGTCAACCCGCTTGCGGACGAGGCCGTTGTAGATGGCGACCACCACCAGCGCTGCGATCAGCGCCAAGGCGCCGCAACCGACCAGCAGACCAATCCCGATCGAGAATCCAGCCATCGCTCGTGCCCTCCGCGTCGCGCGCCCGCGGGGCCTCTCCCCCGGGCTTTCGCGCCGCCGACCGTGCGCTCGCGCGTGCGGAGCATATAGCATGCGTCCCCCGCCGCCGAACCGCGCCCAACTCATGTTCTTCCGACGCCGCGCCCACGGTTTCACGTGACCAGCCCCAGCCACCGCCCGACGCCGCCGGCCGACCCGCTCTCCGCCGTCGACGGCGTGGACATCGCCGAGGAATGCGCCGACGCCCGCGGCGCGCCGCCCACCATCGGCGCGCCCGGCGCTCCGGGGGCGCCCGCCCGCCCGCTCGCGGGGCTGCTGTACGCCGTCGGCGCGTACGTGTCCTGGGGTTTGTTCCCGATCTACTTCAAGGCCATCCTGCGCGCCGGCGCCACGCCGATGGAAGCGCTGACGCACCGCGTGGTCTGGGGCGTGTGGGTCGTGGCGGCGCTGCTGCTCTGGAAGAAGCGCTTCGGCGAGGTGTGGGCCGCGCTGCGCAGCGGGCGCACCATGCGCACGCTCGTGGCCACCACCCTGCTGATCGCGCTCAACTGGTGGCTCTACGCCTGGGCGGTCTCCGAGAACCGGGTGCTCGAAGGCTCGCTGGGGTACTTCATCAACCCCCTCGTCAACGTGGCCTTCGGCGTGCTGCTGCTCAAGGAGCGCCTCACCCGCGGGCAGATGGTCGCCCTCGCGCTGGCCGGCGCGGGCGTGCTGACCTTCGCGATCGCCGTGGGAAGGCCGCCCTGGATCTCGCTGGCGCTCGCGGGCTCGTTCGCGTCGTACGCCCTGCTGCGCAAGCGCGCCCACGTGCACGCCCTGCCGGGCCTGATGATCGAGACGGCGATTCTTTTCCCGCCCGCGCTGGCCTACCTCGCGTGGCTCCACGCGAAGGGCGGCAGCGCGTTCCTCGCCGGCTCTCCCGCGGCGGACGCGCTCCTCATCCTCGCCGGCGTCGTCACCGTCATCCCGCTGCTGTGGTTCACCGAAGGGGCGCGCCGCCTCACGCTCGTCATGCTCGGGCTGCTGCAGTACATCGCGCCCACCGGGCAGTTCCTGCTCGCGGTGCTGGTGTACGACGAGCCCTTCACCCGCGCCAAGGGCGTGTCATTCGCGCTGATCTGGCTGGGGCTGGCGGTGGTCTCGTGGGAGGCATTCCGACGGGCGCGGCGCGAGCGGGCGCCGGGGTAGGGACGACCCGGCGGCGCCGCAGCGCCAACCCAAGGCTGCCGACCGAGCGTCGGGCCCCTGGCGCGCGGCGTCATCGTGTGGTGAGATGAGCGGGATCGGACGCCCGTCCGGCCCCCGGGGCCACGACGACGCTCCTTGGCCCAACGGGGTGCGTCCCCGAAAAATCCCCGACCGGCTTACCTTGACATACCTATTCCGCCGACGTACTATTTATTCCCATGGCCGACAAAGCCCGACGCCGGGCGCGCATCGCCGAAGCACTCCGCAAGGAGCCCCTCCGCTCCCAGGAGGCGCTGCGCGAGGCCCTCGAGGAGCACGGCATCGAGGTCACGCAGTCCGCCCTGTCTCGCGACCTCCGCGAGATGGGCGTGATCAAGACCCCCGCGGGCTACGCGCTGCCCGGCTCCGTATCCGCCATGCCGTTGGCCAAGGCCACGCTGGCGGGCGCGACGGCCAAGCCGCTCGAGCGGGCGCTGCACGAGTTCCTGCTCTCCGCCGCGGTGGCGGGGCAACTGCTCGTGCTCAAGACCAGCCCCGGCAAGGCCAACGCCCTGGCGGTGGAGTTCGACGCTGGCGGCCTGCCCGGCGTGGTCGGCGTGATCGCGGGCGACGACACGATCTTCGTCGCCGCGCAGTCTGAGAAGGCGAGCAGATCGCTGCTCAAGCGCGTGTGCGAGATGGCGGGCCTCGCCACGTGATGGCGGCCGGCGCCGGCGCAGTCGAGGGTTGATTCGGGGTCTCTTTCACGAAGGATGTAACGCGGCGGACAAACGCCGCAGAACTGAACGCAATGATCAACGCGATTGTCATCGGAGCGAGCGGGTACAGCGGGGCGGAGGTCATCGACCTCCTGCTGCGCCACCCGTCCGCGCGGGTGACGGCGCTGTTCGGCTCCGAGAAGCGGGCGTCGGGCGCCCGGGCGGAGCGGCTCTCCACGCTTTTCCCGCGGTTCGCCGGGCGGTGCGACCTGCCGGTGGAGGCGTTCGATCTCGCCGGCGCCCTGGGCGCCAAGCCGGACGTGGCGTTCCTCGCCACGCCGCACGAAACGAGCCACGACCTCGCGCCGGCCCTCGTGGGGTCCGGCGTGAGGGTCGTGGATATCTCCGCGGCGTTCCGCCTGAAGGACACCGACGTCTTCGAGAAGACGTACGGCTTCAAGCACGCGCACCTCGGCGCGCTGGAGCGCGCGGCGTACGGGCTGCCCGAGATCAACCGCGAGCGCATCGCCTCGGCGGACCTGATCGCCTGCGCCGGCTGCTACGCCACCGCCGCCATCCTGCCCCTCAAGCCCCTCGCCGACGCCGGCGCCATCGACCCCGCGCAGGCGCCCATCGTGGACGCGACCAGCGGCGTGTCGGGCGCCGGGCGCGGGGCCTCGCAGACAGTTCATTTTTGCGAGGTCTCCCTCCAGCCCTACAAGGTTCTCGCCCACCGCCACGCGCCGGAGATGGCGCAGCAGATCGGCGTCGTTCCCGACTTCGTCCCCCACCTCGGTTGCTTTGACCGCGGCATCCTGGCGACGATCCATGTCTCGCTCGCGCCAGGGTGGTCCGCGATCCGCGCCCGCGAGACGCTCGCCAAGGCTTACGCCGCGGCGCCCTTCGTTCGTCTGCTGCCCGACGGCTCGTTCCCCTCGGTCGGCGCGGTGGAGCGCACGAACTTCTGCGACATCGCGCTGGCGCCCAACGACGGGCGCCGGCGTCTGACTCTCTTCTCGGCCCTCGACAACCTCGTCAAGGGCGCCGCCGGACAGGCGGTCCAGTGCATGAACATCCGCTTCAACCTGCCCGAGACGGCGGGGTTGATGTGAGCCCAGCGTTGACCAACACCACCACCCATCCCGCGCGTCCCGGCCCGCTCGTCGTCAAGATCGGCGGCGCCGCCATCGACCAGGGCTGCGAGCGCACGTTCGCCGCGCTCGCCGCGCTGCACGCCGGCGAGGCGGGCGGTCTCGTGCTCATCCACGGCGGCGGCAAGATCGTGGACCGTCGCATGGCCCGCCTCGGCATGGTGTCGGAGCGGCGCGAGGGCATCCGCATCACGCCGGCCGAGCACATGCCCGAGGTGGTCGCGTCGCTGGCGGGCGTGGTGAACGCGCAGGTGGTGGGGGGGCTGCAGCGCGCGGGCGCGCCCGCCGTCGGCCTGACGCTGGGCGACGGGTTCCTGACTCGCGCCGTGCGCCACGACCGGCTCGGCTTCGACGCGGGGCGCGTGGGTCGCATCGCCGGCGGCGACGCGGGGCTGCTCCGCACGCTGCTCTGCGCAGGCTTCCTGCCCGTGCTGTCGTCGGTCGCGCTTGATGCGCAGGGCGAGGCGCTGAACGTGAACGCCGACGAGGCCGGCGCCGCCATCGCGGCGCTGGTGGGCGCTCGTGAACTCATCATGCTGACCGACACGCCCGGCATTCTCGACGCCCGCGGCTCCCTCCTCGCCTCCATGACCGAGCGCGAGGCGGAGTCCGCGATCCGCGAGGGCGTGATCAGCGGGGGGATGATCCCCAAGGTCCGTGGCGCGCTCGCCGCCGCGGGCGCCGCGGGCGCGCCGGTCTTCATCGCCAGCGCAGGCGACCCGGAGAACCTCGCCCGCCTGGCGCACGGCGCCGGGGTGGGCACGCGTGTGCTTCCCGCGCGGGTCGAGGTCAGAAGCGCAGAGCCTGCGCTGGTCTAGCCGACCCGCGAGGCCTCCATCGCTCGCCGCGTGCGATCAGCACAGTTCAAGAGTTCCTTCCGTTCGTTCGCCGCTTTGCCATCCAGGGGGATCCGCCCATGACACGACTCGCCAAGCCCGCTCTCGCCGCCGACAAACCCGCCAAGCCCCGCCTCGCGCTCGCCGGGGGCGTGAAGCCCCGCGCGTACCCGCGTCTGGGGGCGGACGACGTGCTCTCCGGCGCCGAACTCTCGCGCGAGGAACTCCGCGCGCTCTTCGCCCTCGCCGCCGAGTGCAAGCGCGACCCCCGCGCCCACGCGGGCGCCCTGGCCGGCAAGAGCGTGGCGCTGCTGTTCGAGAAGCCCTCGCTGCGCACGCGCGTGTCGTTCGAGGTCGGGCTGCAGCGCCTCGGGGCGCAGCCGATCTTCCTCGATCATCAGGCCTCCAAGATCGGCGCCCGCGAGGCCGTGAAGGACTTCGCGCGCAGCCTCGAGCGCTGGTGCGACGCCTTCGTGGCGCGCGTGGACCGGCACGACACCCTGCTCGCCCTGGGCGACAACTCCGACGTGCCCGTGGTCAACGCCCTGTGCGACCGCTTCCACCCCTGCCAGGCCCTCGCGGATTACCTCACCCTCGGTGAGCGGCGCGGGCCCCTCGACGGCCTCCGCCTCGCGTACGTGGGCGACGGCAACAACGTCTGCCACTCGCTCATGCTCGTGGGCGCCCGGCTGGGCGTGAACGTCACGGTGATCACGCCCCCGGGCTTCGGGCCCGACCCGGAGGTCGCGCAGCAGGCCTCGGCCATCGCCGCGCTCAGCGGCGGGTGGGTTGACATCACCACCGATCTCTCGGCGTGCGCCGGCGCCGACGCGGTGTACACCGACACCTGGACCAGCATGGGCGCGACCGAGACGCCCGAGCGCGTGGCGGCGTTCGAGCCCTACCGGGTCGATGCGCGCGTCATGGCGAGCGCCGGCCCGGACGCGCTGTTCATGCACTGCCTGCCAGCCCACCGCGGCCAGGAGGTGACGGACGAGGTGATCGACTCCGACGCTTCGGTGGTGTACGACCAGGCGGAGAACCGCATGCACGCCCAGAGCGCGCTGCTGCTGGGGCTGCTGGGCGATGCGCCCGTCCGCGCCGTCGCGGGCGGACGATCGGGCGGCGCGCTGGTGGTCCGAGGCTGACGCGGCCGGCTGGGATTCCGTACGCTTTCCGCTTCACACCCGCCGGTCAGAGAGAAGAACATGCCCAGGAAAATCGTGCTCGCGTACTCGGGAGGCCTCGACACCTCCGTCATCATGCCGTGGCTCGTCGAGAAGTATGGGTGCGAGGTCGTCGCGTACGCGGGCGACGTCGGCCAGGGCGACGAGGAACTCGCGGGGCTGGAGGCGAAGGCGCTCAATTCCGGCGCGTCATCGTTCCATCTTGTGGACCTGAAGCGCGAGTTCGTCGAGCAGTACGTCTACCCCATGGTCCTGACGGGCGCGGTGTACGAGGGCAAGTACCTGCTCGGCACGTCCATCGCGCGTCCCGTGCTGGCCAAGGCGCAGGTCGAGGTTGCGCGCAAGGTGGGGGCGGACGCCCTGGCCCACGGCTGCACGGGCAAGGGCAACGACCAGGTGCGCTTCGAGAGCGCGTTCGCGGCGCTGGCGCCCGACCTTGAGGTCATCGCCCCGTGGCGCACGTGGGACCTCCGCAGCCGCGAGGACCTGCTGGCGTACCTCCGCGAGCGCGACATCCCCACGTCGGCGAGCGCGACGAAGATCTACAGCCGCGATCGCAACCTGTGGCACATCTCGCACGAGGGGGGCGCCCTCGAGGACCCGTGGAACGCGCCGCCCGACGACGTGTGGATGCTGACAAAGTCGGTGGCGGAGGCCCCCTCGCAGGCGGAGGACGTCTCGCTGGGTTTCCGCGCGGGGCGGGCGCGGACGCTCAACGGCAAGGAGATGGCCCCCGAGGCGCTGGTGGCGGCGCTCAACGAGATCGCAGGGCGGCACGCGGTCGGGCGGGTGGACATCGTCGAGAACCGGCTGGTGGGCATGAAGTCGCGCGGGGCGTACGAGACGCCGGGCGGCACGGTCCTGATGGAGGGCGCGCGGGGAATCGAGGAGCTGTGCCTCGACCGCGAGACGCTGCACTTCCGCGAGCAGTTGGGGCTGCGCTTCGCGGAGCTGGTCTACAACGGCCAGTGGTTCACGCCGCTGCGCGAGGCGCTCAGCGTGTGCGCCGAGAAGATCGCGGAGCGTGTCACAGGCGAGGTGGTTGTGCGCCTGCACAAGGGACGGGCGACGACCGCGCGGCGCAGGAGCGAGAACAGCCTGTTCAGCGAGTCGTTCGCGACGTTTGGGAAGGACGAGGTCTACAACCAGGCGCATGCGGAGGGGTTCATTCGGCTCTTCTCGCTGCCGCAGCGCATCGCGGCCATGAAGGCCAAGGGCAAGGCGTGACGGACCGGTCCGAGCGACAACCCGAGGCGAGCGCGCCCGCGCCGGGTGGCGCCCGGCTGTGGGGCGGCCGGTTCGCGCCGGGCGAGGGCGGCAGCGCGCCGGCGTTCCGCGCGATGAGCGACTCGCTGCGCTTCGACCGGCGCCTGGCGCGGGAGGACGTCGCCGGGTCGATCGCGTGGGCGCGGGCGCTGACGGCGGCCGGCGTGCTCTCGGGGGCGGACGCGCAGGCGATCGTGCGCGCCCTCCGCGAGATCGGCGCCGAGGCGGGCGAGGGGGGCGCGGCGATCGACTCGGGCGTTGGCGGCGCCGAGGACATCCACGCCTGGGTCGAGACCGCCCTGATCGCGCGCATCGGGCAGGCGGGCAAGCGCCTGCACACCGGGCGCTCGCGGAACGACCAGGTCGCCACGGACATGCGCCTGTGGGTGCGGCGCGAGAACACCGAGCGGCTGCGCGAGATCCACGCGGCGCAGTCGCGCCTCGTCGCCCTCGCCGAGCGCGAGGGGTTCGACGCCCCCTTCCCCGGCTACACCCACCTGCAGCGCGCCCAGCCCGTGGTGTTCGGCCACTGGTGCCTCGCGTGGTTCGAGGCGCTCGCCCGCGACGCCTCGCGCATCGCGGGCGCGACCGAGCGCGGCGACCTCTGCCCGCTCGGCTCGGGCGCGCTCGCCGGCACGGCGTACCCGATCGATCGCGCCGCGCTTGCCGAGTCCCTCGCGTTCGGCGGGGCCACGCCCAACTCTCTCGACGGCGTCGGCGACCGGGATTTCGTCGCCGAGACGCTGGCGGCGCTGGCGCTGCTCGCGGTGCACCTGTCGCGCCTCGCGGAGGACCTCGCGATCTACACGAGCGCGGAGTTCGGCCTCCTGGAGATGAGCGACGACGTGGCGAGCGGGTCGTCGCTGATGCCGCAGAAAAAGAACCCCGACAGCGCGGAACTGATCCGGGGGAAATGCGGAAGAACAGTGGGGGCGCTGGTGGCGCTGCTGACGACGCTCAAGGGGACGCCGCTCTCGTACAACCGGGACTTTCAGGAAGACAAGGAGCCTCTTTTCGACGCCATGGAAACCACCTCGATGTCGCTGCGTGTCCTGGCGCCCGTGTTCGACGGGCTGCGCCTCCGTCGCGAGCGGGCGCTCGAGGCGGCGCGCGCCGGGCACGCCAACGCGACCGACCTCGCCGACTATCTCGTCGAGCGGGGCGTGGCGTTCCGCGACGCGCACGACGCGGCGGGGCGCGCCGTGCGCCTGGCGCTCTCGCGCGGTTGCGCGCTGGAGGAACTCCCGCTCGCCGACCTGCGCGCCGTGAGCCCGGAGATCGGGCCGGACGTGTTCGCGCGCCTCACCATCGAGAGCGTGCTGGCCCGGCGTGACGTGGTCGGCGGGACGTCGCCGGCGCGGGTCGCCAGGGCGCTGCGACGGGCCAAGCGCCGCCTCCAGGCCCACGAGCCCATCGCCCCCGGCGCCGGCGCGACGCTCCGGCGCGCCCGGGCTCACGACGCGGGCGCCATCGCGGCGCTCGTCAACGACGGCTCGAACCGCGGCGCCAACCTGCCGCGCACCGAGGCCGACATCGCCCGCCACATCCGCGAGTTCACCGTCGCGGTGGGGCAGGACGGCGAGGGGGTCATCGGCTGCGCGGCGTTGGCGCTCGGCGTCGGTGGCCTGCTTGAAAGCAGCGTCGTACATGTCGACGACC
>CAYVSR010000069.1:9318-9565 GCA_964453125.1 uncultured Phycisphaeraceae bacterium
TGGCGTGGCGGAGGTCCGGTCGCTCGCGGTCGCGCCGGCCCAATCAGGGCGCGGCGTGGGCTCCGCGCTGACGCGCCGCCTCTGCGCGGACGCGCTGGCGCTCGGCGTCGAGCGCGCGTTCGTGCTCACCACCTCGGCGCGGTTCTTCGAGCGGCTTGGGTTCTCACCCTCGCCGGTCGGCGCGCTGGGCGACACGGGCGTCGCGGCGTGGGCGCGTCGCGACCGCGTCGGCAAGCAGTGGGCCGCC
>CAYVSR010000070.1:0-9551 GCA_964453125.1 uncultured Phycisphaeraceae bacterium
ATCACCTCTTCGCGCCGCTCGTGCTCGAAGTCGATGTCGATGTCGGGCGGCTCGTCCCGCTCGCGGCTCAGGAATCGCTCGAACAGCATGCGCACGCGGTCCGGGTCCACCGCGGTCACGCCCAGGCAGTAGCACACGGCGGAGTTCGCGGCGGCGCCGCGACCCTGGCACAGGATGCCCTTGGAGTTCGCGAACCCCACGAGGCCATGCACGGTGAGGAAGTACGGGGCGTACTTGAGTTCGTCGATCAGACGAAGCTCGTGCTCGATCTGCCCCCGGACGGAAGGCGGGACGCCGCCGGGGTAGCGCGTGGCGGCGCCCGCCCACGTGAGGGCGACCAGGTGGGCCATCGGGCTCACGCCGCTGGGGGCGATCTCGTCGGGGTACTCGTAGCGGAGCTGGTCGAGCGAGAACGCCGCGCAGCGGTCGGCGATCTCCAGCGTGCGAGCGACCGCCCCCGGATGGCGCGCGAACAGACGGGTCATCTCGTCAGCGGGCTTCAGGTGGCGCTCACCGTTGGCGTGGAGGCGCAGCCCGGCGTGCGCGATGGTGCAACCGTGGCGCACGCATGTCAGGACGTCCTGCAAGGGGCGGCGCGAGATGTCGTGGTAGAGCGGGGCGTTGACCGCGACCTTCGGGACGCGCGCCAACGAAGCCAGCGTGGCGATCGCGCGCAGGCGTGCGTCATCGTCCTGTGCATACCGCCGGCGCACGGCGAGCGAGAGCCGGTCGTCATCGAACGTGTTGCGCAGGGCGTCCAGCGTCGCGACGAATCGGTCGTCGATCACTCCCGGGGGCATAGCGACCGCGAGCAGCCCCTCGTGGTGGTCGATGAGGTCGGCGAGGGTGAGCGAGCACTCGCCCTTCTCCGTGCGCCGCTTGCCGAGCGTGAGCAGGCGGCAGAGGCGGCCATACGCGGCGCGGTCGGTCGGATAGACGAGGACGGAGAGCCCCTTGGGGTCGTCGAGCACGAGGCGGCAGCCCACGATGAGGCGCACGGCGCAGTCCTTCGCGGCGACGTGGGCGCGGACGACGCCGGCGAGCGAGTTGCGGTCGGCGATGGCCACGGCTGGCTGGCCGAGGTCCGCCGCGCGGCGCACCAGTTCGTCCGGGTGGCTGGCGGCGCGCAGGAAGGAGTAGTTGCTCGTCGCGGCGAGTTCGACGTACGCGGAATCGCCGATAGCGCCCCCGGCTCCCCCGGCGTGCGCTCGGGATGCACGCCCGCGCGATCGCTGCTCGTCCGTCTGACGGCTCGGGTGAGGCCACGCCTTGGCTGCCGGGTCGTCGGGCATCAGGCCCACTCGCCGTGGAGGAACCACGCGTCGGCGGGCCGCTCGCGGAAGACCCACACGCGCCGGCCGCTCTCGAGCGTGAGGGCGTAGTAGTCGCGCCGTGCGTCGTCGCCGCGCCACCACTCGCCCTCGATGCGCTCGGGGCCGACGCACTCGACGACGCGCGACGAATCGCCCCCGATGCGCACCAGCAGCGCGGGGCCCTCCGGGGCGAGGAGTGTGACCAGCGCGGGGACGGGGCGGTCCAGCAGCAGCAGCGGGCGCTCGGCGTTCACGATCGCGGGAGCCGGCGCGTTGGGGGCGCTGGCGCCGTCCCATCGCGTGAGCGCGAACGCCCGCTCGGGGGTGTGCGACTCGACGATGCGCGCCGTGAGCACCCGTGTTCCCCCGAGCCTGGCGACCAGCGCATCCGCCAGCCGCGCGACGCTCGCGCCGTCGCACGGGGGCGCCTCGGGCCGGGTCGTGAGCGCCTGCTCGTGGGCCAAGCGCGCCAGCGAGCCCGCGGCGCACCGCACCGCCTCGACCCCGAAGCCCAGGTGCGCATTCGCCACCTGCTCTCGCAGCAGGGACCACCAGTGTTGTTCGTCGCGCGTCGGCTCGGTGGACCGCGCCTCGATGCGCACCGGGGGCAGGTCCGAACGGTCCAGACGGATCACGACCCGGCGGCAGCCGCACTCCCGCGCGCGCAGCAACGCCACGACCGAACCGAGCGTCTCGCGGGCGCACGCTTCCACCGCCTCGATGCGGTCGGTCGGGCCGTCGAACTCGCGCTCGGTCATCACCGGGGCGAGGGGGCGCACGCCGTCGATCACCTCCGGCGCGGCGCCGAGCGCGCGGTCGAGCGTGCGCAGGACCGCCTCGCCGCAGCGATCCGCCACGCCGCTCCGCGGCAGCGCGATCAGTTCGCCGATCCGCGTCACGCCCACCTCGGCCAACCGCTCGCTCGTCTCGGCGTCGGGGTTGAGCGCCGCGATGGGCAGCGCGAGGAGCGCCGCGGGTAGTTCTGCCAGCGCGATGCTTGTCACCGGCGCGCCGCCGAAGCGGGCGAGCGCCCACGCCGCGCGGAAGGTCGGCGCGGCGGCCACCTGCGCGGTGAGCCCGAGCCTCGTCGTCCACGCCCGGACGCGCGCGCCGATAGCGGCAGGGCCGCCGTAGATGCGCTCGCACCCCCATGCATCGAACAGCAGGCCGTCGGGCGGGTCGGGCTGGACGACGGGCAGCAGACGGGTGGCGCGTGCCGCGAGGCGGCGCAGCGAGCGCAGGTCCGCCGCGGCGTCGTGGGGCGCGATGCACGCCTGGGCCCGCGCCGCGGGGAGCAGCGCCCTCGCGTGGGCGAGCGTCATGCCCGGCTCGATACCCATCCCCAAGGCGCGCACGCACCGCGCGGCCACAACCTCCTGCTGGCGGTCGATGCGCGTCAGGACGATGGGCCGGGTGGCGTCAAGACGCCAGCGCCGTCTCGCCATGTCGCACGCCCAGTACGGGAACCACACGGACAACGCCGTCACAGCGCCTCTCCAACAACCACCTCCCTGTGCCTGCCCCGAGCGGGCGTGCGCCCTTGCACGCCGCGAGAACGATCTCCCATTGCTGCACGCCCTCGTCAGACACGCCAGCGTTTACCTCCCATCGCGTGGCCGCGGCGGACCGCGTCGCGCGATCCCACCGCGGGCGGGCGAGCAGGCCGATCGAAGCGCCCGACTCGGCAGAGAGTTGCAGGCGGCGCGTCTCGGCGAGCGCGAGGCCCGCGCCGTCCGCGACGACAACGAGCGCGGGGCTGCGCAGCGCGGCGTCGATCGCCCAGAGGCGCGTCGCGGACGATCCGGGAACCTCGGGATCGACCAGCAGCGAGCGGCGCACGAGGGGAGCGCCGCCGAGGCGGGCGAGCGCGGGGGCGTACGGCCAGACGCGCCGGCCGATCCACGCGATCCAGCCGGGCTGCTCGTCGGGCGCTGTCGCGCGTGCGGCGGAGACCGCCAGGTGCGCGAGGAGCCTCAGCGGCGGCGACCACGCGAGATCGCGGGTGCGAGAGGCGTCGCCGGGCGCGTGCCATTCGTGGAGCGCGCCGGTGCGCAGCCCGCCGCCGAGCACGGCATCAACCTCGGGCCAGCCGGTCGGCGCGGCCGCGCGCTGGGGCTTGGCGCTCGCGCTCTGCGCGATGCCATCGAGGCGTTGGTCCAGCCAGCGGCGGAGCGCCGCGGGGTCTCTGCCCGCCGGGGCCGGATGCAAGGTTCGCATTCCGTTAGGATATGACCGAACGGGTCTGGATCAAGCGCTCTCGGGCCACAAACCCGATTGTTCCTGCGGGGATTCGGGCTCGCCCGGCGGTGCGGGCGCGAGCAACGACGAGTCATCGAACCGCGGGCTGTTGACGCGCGAGGAAACGGGCGTCATCTCCATATCCGTCGGGTCCGCCGGGCGCAGCATCGCCTGCAAGGCGTCGAGGTCGGTGTTCGTCGGATCGAGCCAGCGCCCATGCTGCGCCGGCGCCAGCGCCACCGGCATGCGGTCGTGGATCGACGCGACGAGCGCGTTGGCCTCGGTCGTGAGGATCGTAAACGTCTCCAGCGGCATGCCTCCCTTGTCCCACCGCTCCCAGAGCGCCGCGAAGTAGACCGGCTGCCGATCGGTGCGACCGATCCAGTACGGCTGCTTCTTCGAGCGGCCCGGAGCCTTGCGCCACTCGTAGAACCCGCTGACAGGCACGAGGCAGCGGCGCGACGCGAACGCCGCGCGGAACGCCGGCTTCTCGCGCGCCGACTCGCTGCGCGCGTTGATGAGGCGGTTGCCGATGGCCGGATCATCCGCCCACTGCGGCACGAGGCCCCACTTCATCATCACCCCCTCGCGCACGCCGTCGGCGCCGACACGGACGACCGGGGCGAGCTGCGTGGGCGCGACGTTGTAGCGCGGGCCGAGTTCGTCCGGCGGCCAGCGGTCGAGGGAGAGCAGCTTGTGGAGCTGCTTCCAGGTGTAGAGGTAGGTGAAGCGGCCGCACATGGTTCGCGGATGGTAGGAAGCCGATGCAGGTCAGCGCGTCGGTGAATGGCTTGCACGTGCTTCGGCGCCGCGAGTCCCGGCGTCGCGCGCCGGCACCGCCGCAGCATTCCGCTGCGTTCCAACCCTTGGGCGGGCCGTCCGACTCGCACGCATCATGGCGAGTCTGAGCCGCGCCCTTTGACCGTGGGCGCGACGAGCGTGCGGCACTGCGCCGCTCGGAGACTTGTGTCCAGCAGGTCCGCCAGCGTGGTGCGCGCGAACTCCCGTTCGATCATGCCGAGAGAGTCATCGAGCCTCCGGTGCAGGGGGCATAGCTTCAGGTGCCCGGGGTTCCCCAGGGGGCACTTCAGGATGCGTTTGATGGGGTCGACCGCGCCGATGACGTCGAGGATCGAGATCCGATCCGGGCGGCGCGCGAGCGTGAACCCGCCGGCGGGTCCGCGCTGAGAAAGCACAAGCCCCGCGACAACGAGGTCGCGCATGATCTTGGAGAGGTATCCCTTGGGCACCTTCGTGCGCTGCGCGATCGTCTCGCTGTTGAGCGCCTGGTCTTCGGGCGCCGACGCGAGGTGACACATGGCGCGTAGGGCGTATTCGACGGTCTGGGAGAGCATTGGCTTGGCGCTCCTTCGCTGGCCGGCGCGAACAATCTCGAAGTCTATCCGGATATCGATCAGGACTTCCTCCCGGCCGGCGCCTCGCGCCGCGCCTCGATCCGGGCGCGTCGATCCTCCGCGGCTTGCTGGAGCGTCGCGACGCTTGCGCCGGCGATGTTGGCTCGCTCCGCCGCCGCCAGGTCCGCGAACGCGACCAGCCCGGAGCCCATCGGGGTGCGAACTGCGCCGGGCGGGGCGACGAGAAACACGGCGGTCTCCGCGCGGATCCACGCGCGGGTCCCGTAGTCGTGCACCCACCGCTCGATGACCGCGCCGCCGAGGTCGCCGCGCTCGTCGTCCAGCATGCAGCCGATGTCGTCGTAGATCAGTCGTTCGCGCGTCCCCTCGCGTTCGATGAGCATCGCGGCGGCGCAGCGGTCTTCGCCGACGATCATGCCGCACTCGGCGCACTCTGCGCGACCCAGGCGCAGGTCAGGCGGCCCGGCGAGCGGCGCGGAATCGCACGAGACGAGCGCCGCGGCGGCGATGACGGCGAGGATGACACGAGGCGGCCTCACAGGGGCGACCTCCGGTTGAGCAGCGCCGCCGCGCCCACCAGCGGCAAGACGATCCACGCGATCATGCACGCGCCGAACATGGCGTGCAGGGCGCGCCCGAACTCTTCCGTGGCGTACAGTCCCGCGGGGCCCAGCACGTCGAGGTTGGCGTCCACGGCGTGGAGCGACCACATCTTGAAGACCTGCAGCGGGTTGCAGAGCGCGAGGGCGAAGAGCTGCTCGATCCGCAGGCGCAGCGCCAGGGCGCCCGCCATGAGCGCGAGATCGGTCACGAAGACCAGCGTGAGCCACACGAAGATGGCCGTGCCCACGGCGACCGACGCGCGCCGTGCGAGCACGGAGATGAGCATCCCGACGCTGAGCATGGAGAGCGAGAGCAGGAAGGAGAGCGCCGCCAGCCAGAGAATGCTCGCCGGGCTCGTGCGCAGGCCCTTCAAGGCCAGCACGAGCGCGCAGAGGCCAAGGCCGAGCGAAATGCTGGCGAGAAGGGCCCCGCCGAGCCCCACGAACTTGCCGAGCAGGACCTCGGTGCGCGACACCGGCTGCGCGAGCAGGTACGCGAGCATGCCGCGCTCGCGGTCGGAAGCGATGGACGTCGCGCCGGCGGTGAGAGCCATGAGCGGCACGACGAGCAGCACGAGGTTGATGAGCCCCGCGGTGGTGCGCCCGAAGCCGGAGAGCCCGGAACCGCCCGCGCCGGCCGCGGACACGAACGACACGGCGAGGCCGAGCGCGGCGAACGCGAGCGTGTACAGCACGAACCATCGGCTGCGCACGGCGTCTCGCAGTTCTCGCGCGGCGACCGTGCGCGTGTTGCGGATCATCGACGGAGGCGAACGCTCTGCGAAGGCGCCAGCGGCGAGCGCGGCCTGGAGCGCGGTCATCGGACGGCCTCCTCGTGAGCCCCGGTCAGGGCTGCTGCTTGGTTGATGGATACAAGTTCGAAGTCGTCGACGGGGATGCGCGCCTCGGCCAGGACTCGGAAGGGCCCCGCCTTCTGCTCGGGAGCAACGGGCACGAGGAGCCCCACACCGTTGCGCTGCGCCAGGAACCCTCGCTCGCGGAGCGATCGCATGGCCATGTCGCGCACGCCCGGCGCCAACAGCAGGTGCAGCATCGACTTCCTGCCGACGCGCGCGGCGAACTCGGCGCAGGGCTCGACGGTCGTGATGCGGCCACGCTCCAGCACCGCGACGCGCCGGGCGAGCGCGGCGACCTCATCGAGCCGGTGCGAGGCGAAGAGCATCGTGCGACCCGCGCCGGACAGGCGTTCGAGCAGCGTCACAAACCCCTCGCGGCCCACGGCGTCCAGACTGGCGGTGACCTCGTCCAGGATCAGCACGGGCGGGTCGCCGAGGAGCGCGATCGCGAGCGCGAGTCGCTGCTTCATGCCGCCGGAGAGTTCGCGGACGCGCTTCCCGCCGTGCCCCTCCAGCCCCACGCCCTCGAGCGCTTCGGCCGGGCGCACGCGCGCCAGGCCCTTGAGGCGAGAGAAGAACGTGATGGCTTCGTCCACGCCAAGCTCGTCGTAGAAGCCCACGTCCTGCGGCACGTATCCGACGAGCAGCCGGGCTCGCTTGCCCGCGCGACGGACGTCGTGGCCGCCGATGGCGATGGAGCCGCGGAAGCGTATCAGCCCGAGCGCGCAGCGGATGAGGGTGGACTTCCCGGCGCCGTTCGCGCCCCAGAGCGCCACGCTGTCGCCCGCGTGGAGCGAGAGCGAGGCGTCATCGACGGCGAGGGCGCGACCGAATCGCTTGGTGACGTTGGTGATGGAGATCATGCGGGGGCTCCCACGCCGGGGCTGGTGCGGCGGGCTCGGCGGAACACGGGCGGCGCCGCGGAGACGATCAGGCCCGCGCCCAGCGCGACCAGCGGCGCTCCTGCGGCGGCGAGCAGGAGCGACGTGGCGCGGTCCGCGACGGGCGCCGGCTCGATAGGGACGGGGCGCATGAGCGGGACCTCGTCGGTGAACTTGGGTTCCGGCCGCACCGCGGGGATGGCGCGGCCGACGAACTCGATCCCCTGCTGCGCGGGGCTGAAGAGGAAGAGGCGCAGCGCCGGCTGCTTGTCCATCAGGTTCTCGAAGAGCGTCTGAGATTCGTGGACAAAATCGCCCACGCCGTCGGCGTTCTGGTCGTATCCCGTGTAGTCGCTCCAGAAGTTGCCGCGGTCGCCCTTCCAGAAGGCGTTGGCGGTGAGCGCGCCGCGGCCGGCGACGGCGACCTGGTCGATGTTGTCGATGAAGTTGTTGCCGACCAGTTCGTTGCCGCGTGCGGAGGGCAGGAAAGTGAAGCCGACGTCGTTGTACGCCAGCGTGTTGGCGCTGAACTCGCCCGGCTGCTTGTCGGTGAAGGGCGAGCCGTCGATATACACGCCCGATCGGTTGCCGATGAACAGGTTGCTCCGGACGACGAAGCGATCGGTCTCTTTGAGTCCGACGCCGTAGCCGCTGGGGCCGCGGTTGCGGATGAGGCGGTTGCCCGCGATCTCGACGCCGGCGCTGTACATCAGGTAGATGCCGACGGAATTGCGAACGAGCTCGTTGCCCGTGATGGCGACGTCGTCGCTGAACATGAGGTGCAGGCCGTAGCGGCAGTCGGAGGCGGTGTTGCCGCGGACGGTGACGCCCTTGGAGTACCACAGGATGGCGTCGCGCCCATCGTGGATGGCGTTGCCCTCGACGACCGCGCGATCGCACCGCCACAGGCGGAGACCATCGCCGCGCCGCGCGATGTCGAGCTTCTTGCCGCCGATGCGGTTGCCGATCACGCGGCTGTCGGGCGCCTCGCGCAGGTCGACGCCGAACAGAATGTCTTCGAGGACATTGTCCTGGATCGTCACGCGAGGGGCGATGGCGCGGATGCCCGCGTTCTCCTTGTCGAGGTCGATGCCCGTGTTACGGATCGTAAAGCCGCGGATGGTGACGTCGGGCGCGGTGATCTCGACGATGTCGCCGCTGGCGCCGCCATCGATGATCGCGCGCCCGCTCGCAACGAGCACGATGGGTTTGTCGATGCGGACCCGCTCGTGATAGACACCGGCGGGGATGACCACGGTGTCGCCCGGCCTCGCGGCGGCGATGCGCCGGCCGATCTCGCCCAGCACGATCGGGGCCGACTCGGCGCCGGCGAGCGCCGGCTCGGCGTGGTCGCGCGTCTGCGCGGGCGCGCCGAGCGCGAGGCAGCAGGCGCCCAGCAGGGCGGCGACGGGCACGAGGTGTGCGCGCGCGGTGTTCATGGGCTCACGCGCGGGCCTCGGCTCGAGCGCGAAGGTGCAGCGGGCGGTACGCGCGCCGGTGGAAGACGAACCCGACGACGATGAGCGCCGCGCCCGCGCAGGCGATCCAATAGCCCGCGCCGAACTCGGCGAACGTGCGGAACTGGCCGATGCCCCCCTCTCCGATGACGGTGGGCACAAAGGGCTTGACGGAATTGGAAAGCGGCGCTTCTGGGTTGAGATTCAGGCCGAATGTTCGCATCCAGAACCAGAGATCGGCGATGAAGCCGATCGGAAAGAAGATGGCCGGCGCCGCGAGCAGCACGGCCCACTTGCTGTGCACGAACGCCGCGCCCTCGACCAGCAGGAACATGGCGAGCACCATCCAGACCGAAGCGGCGCGCTCGAACGCCGCGGCTTCGCCAAGGGGCCGCATCCCGATGTAGTGGTTGAGGCCGTCGATCTCGCGCACGTCGCCCGTCAGGTGATTGACGTACGCCGTCAGGTACAGGCCCTTGGGGTACTGGGGCGCCTCCAGCTCCATGTGCCAGTAGGGGAAGAAGATCGAGACGAGCAGCAGCACTCTCGCGCACATGAACAGAAAGGTGGGCGTGAGGTATCGGGCGCGGTTGTTCCGCAGCTCGTCGTCCGGGACGCGAGGGCCGATCAGCGTGTGAAGGAAGCCGGGCATGGGGTGTTCCGGTCGGTGTGGCGGGGGCGCCCGGGGAGATCCGCGGCGCCGGAAGGCCCGGCGCGGGCGCGAGCCCGCGACGGACGGGAACGAAGAGAACTAGTTCGCGGGGGTCGAGGCGCCGGTCTTGGGCTTGATGTGCAGGTAGCCCATCATCTCGAGGTGCAGCGCCGAG
>CAYVSR010000071.1:0-9390 GCA_964453125.1 uncultured Phycisphaeraceae bacterium
CGCGCCTCGCCGCGGGCGCCGATGCGCCGCGACACCTCCGCCCCCGCCGCGCGCGCCATCTCGCGCAGCGCGTGCAACTCATCCGGCGCCAGCGCGCCCGGCGCCGCCTCCACCTCGAAGCACAGCCCGACGCCCGTTGGCCTCAGGTCCAGCTCGAGGAACAGCACGCCCGCCACCGGGTTGTGCCGGTACGCGTGGATCTCCCGGAACCCCATCGATCGATACAGCGCGATCGCCTCGCGCATCATCGGCAGCGTGTCGAGCCGGATCGCGTCGTACCCGAGCGCCCGCGCCTCCGCCACGATCCGCTCCGCCATCGCCCGCCCCAGCCCCCGTCCCCGCGCTCCGGGGAGGGCGTACAGCCGCTTCATCTCGCACACCTTGCGTCCCGGCGTCTCGCTCGCCACGCCGTGCAGCGCGACGCACCCCTCCGCCTCACCCCCGCGCCACGCGAGCAGCAGCGTGCCGCCCGGCGGCGCGTAGTCGCCCGGCAGCCCTTCGACTTCCCGCTCGTACTCCTGGAAACACAGGTCCTCACGCATCTCGGCCCGGTACGTGCGGAACAGCCGGCGCGCGGCGTCCACCTCCTCCGGCCCATCGACCGGCCGGATCTCATGCCCCGCGATCGCGTCGGTGCCCATACCCCCCATTATCGCACCCCGACCGGTTTTGGTTCGTCTGCCCCCGATTTGTCTGTTCAGACCTTGACCCGTGTGGCATACTCTCCTGTCACGCCGCCGGGCCGGGCAGGCCGGGGCGAGAGGGAAGTTGCATGCGTCGCACCAGCATTGGCGCCCTTGTTCTCGCCTCGCTCGTCGGCTCGCCCTGCGCGCTCGCCGTCGTGCCCGGCCACGTGCAGGACTTCCCCGAGGCCGGCAATCTCCACGGCTACCAGGGCGGGTCGCAGGTGTACGAGAACCCGGGGACCGGCGGCGTCGGCGGCGCCGGCGACGGGTACCTCATCGTCCGCAACATCAACACCAACCGCCTCGGCACCGTCTCCGTCAGCCCCGAGTATTTCGGCGACTGGATCACCGCGGGCGCCACCGGCGTCTCGTTCTATCTCCAGAACGGCGCGACGACCGAGGCCCTGCAGATCCACTTCGGCATCGGCAACCAGCAGAACTTCTGGCAGCTCAACACCGCCTTCGTCCCCACCGCCGACTGGACCCAGTACTCCGTCGACTTCACCAATCCCGCCATCTGGACGCGAACCCACGGCTCGGGCACGTTCGACAACGCGCTCCGCAACACCGACCGCATCCACTGGCGCCACGACCTCGCGCCATACACATCCGCGCCCAACGCGGTCATCGGCGACTTCGCGCTCGACCGCATCGTGGTCATCCCCGCGCCGGGCCCGTGCGCACTGGCGCTCGCCGGCCTCCTCGTCGGCGCCCGCCGGCGTCAATGACGCGCGCGCCCGCGGCCACTCCCCCCCACTTGCCCCGTCCGAGGGAAGCCCCTCCGATGTGGCCCTGCGCCATCAAGACCCGTTGTTTTCGCTCCGGGCGCCGGTAGAGTCGTCCCTCGGCGCACGGCGCACAGCGCGCCCGGGCGCCGACCATCGAGGGAGATCGCTCATGCGCTTCGCCTTGCTCGCCGCGCCGCTCTGCCTCGCGTCCGCCGCGGTCGCGGCCACCCCGGGCTTCGTCCAGGACTTCGTCGGCGCGGGCAACACCGGCCTCTTCGGCGGCGGCGGCGCGATGGAATACTCCAACCCAGGGACCGACGGCGTGGGCGGCGCGGAAGACGGCTACCTCCACTGCGCCTCCATCCCCGGCTTCCCCACCAACTTCGCCGCGTTCACCGCGGCGCCCGAGTTCAGCGGCGACTATCCCGCGTCCGGCGTCGGTGGCGTGTCGTTCTGGATCCGTGACGTGGGCGAGCCCCAGGCCTTCGAGCTGCACCTCGGCCTCGGCGCGGCGCAGTTCAACTTCTGGCACTACGACCTCCCGATCGTCCCCACCGCCCAGTGGCGCAAGGTGTACGTCAACCTCGTCGACGCAAACCCCGCGCACTGGACGCGCACCCATGGAGAGGGCACGCTCCCCGCCGCGCTCGCCGACGTCCGGCGCTTCAACATCCGCCACGACACCGCGCCGTTCGAGTTCCTGCCCGACGCGACCGAGGGCGACCTCGGCATCGACCGCGTGCGCCTGCACCCGCCCTGTCCCGGCGAGACCAACGGCGACGACCTGATCGACTTCGCCGACCTCAACAACTGCCTCTCCAATTTCGGCACGTCCGGCCTCGGCCTGCCCGGCGACGTGAACAACTCCGGCGCCGTCGACTTCGCCGACCTGAACCTCATCCTGAGCAACTTCGGCCAGGCGTGCTGAAACGAAACGCGGCCGGTGGCGCCGGCCGCTGTCGCGTGGTTGAACCATCAACAGTGAGACATGCCGTCAGCCGCAGGCGCCGCGAATCTGCTCGCGCAGGTTGAGCGCCGCCGCGGAGCGGTCGCCCAGGTCGATCGCGCGCTCGATCGCGCAGCGTGCGCCCTCGCGGTCGCCGGAGAGGTGCGCCGTCGCCGCGAGCATGAAGTGCACGTCGGGCTCGGCGCAGTCGGCGCCCCGCCGGCCGACCGGGCGCTCGGCGCGCCGCTCGTACCGGTCCGCGAGCGAAGCGATCGTCTCGGCGATGGGCCGGTCGCAGGGCGCCACGGCGCCGCGGGGGTCCACCTCGAACGCCCGGCGCATCGACCACACGGCGCTGCGCTCGTCGTCGCGCAGCGCCGCCGCGAGCGCGTACCCGACCCGGGCCTCGCCCTCGCACGGCGCGTCAGCCGCCACGCCCTGGAAGATGCGCAGCGCGTCGAGGTAGCAGCCGTCTGCGAATCGGTCCCACGCGCGCCCGATGCCCGAGTCCGTGTGACGCACGCGCACGACTTCGACCACCCGCGCCGGGCGTTCGACGCGGATCACGCGCTCCACCACGCGCGGGCGGTCGTCGCAGACCGGCGGCGCCGGGGGGCACACGTCGCGCACGACCACCACGCGCGGCGGGCATACCGGCGCGGGGCGCACCACCAGCACGGGCTCCGGGCACGCGCTCCAGCCCGAACCCCAGCCGACGCTCGAGCCCCACCCGGCGCCCCAGCCCGGGCGCGCATCGTGCCAGCCGGCGCCCACGCCGACGGACACGCGCACGCGCGAGTCCGCGCGAGCGCCGCCCGCCGCCAGAACCATCGCCGCCAGGCCGACCGCGCACGCCTTCGAGCCGAATCCTCCAGCCGCGTTCATGATGCACCTCACCCGGGCGCTGGCGCGTGCTGCGCGCCGGCCCAGCCAAGCCGCCTGCGTCCGCGAATCGCCCGGCCTTGCCGGCGGCGCACGCGCGCCGTGTTCGCGTTGGATGGTTAGACACACGCCGTGCAAGCCGGTTCCGGCGTTTCAGGGCGTCTCGCCCGCGCCGGCGCCGCCCGAACGCCCGCCGACCCACGCGCGCCATTCGTGGCGCACCAGATCTGCTCCCGCGTCCGGCGCGCGAGTGGGCGCTCCCCCAGCGCCGGGCTCGGCGCGACCGACAATCACCACGCGCTCGTCCCACTCGCCGCGCCGCTCCGCGTCACTCATGCGGCGCACGCCGCCACGCAGATAGAACCGCACGGACAGCGGGAATTCGCCGTCCATCGCCACCACGCCCGTGGCGCCCGAGCGCTCGCGCAGCGCCTCGATCTCGCGCGCGAACGCGCGGTACGACGGCGGCGCACCCGCCACCAGCCCGGGGGCAAGCCGGCGCAGCGGCGCAGGCCACATCGGCCGCTCGGGGAACACAGTGAACACGAGCATCACGATGGCGCCGACAACCAGCATGCCCGCGGCGCTCCATCGGATCCACCGCGTCTGGGCGATCTCACGCTCCACCCGAGCCACCAGCGCCCGCGCACCCCACACCGCGAGCGGCGCGAACACAGGCAACGCGTACAGCGGCATGCGCGAACTCGCCGCGACCAGCGTGCCCAGCGTGATCGCGCACCACACCAGCGTGAAGCGCTGCTCCGGCGTCATGGCGCCCCACCCGACCCGCACCCGCGCGAAGGAGAGCGCGACCATCTGCGGCCAGAGAAACACCCACGGGAACAGCCCGCCGATCAGCGTCGCCGCGTAGATCCACGCCCCGTTGTGGCGCTGGTGCACCGCGGCGCGCATCCCCCCCGCCGATTCCCCCGCGTCGCGGAACAGACGGTCGAGCACCTCGCCGCGCACGAAATAGTCGAACGCCCCCGGGCGCATCGCGGAGATCGCCACGTACCACGCCAGCGAGACCACGACGAATGCGACCACCGGCCCCGCGCGCACCAGGCCGAACCGCGCGACCAGCGCTCGCTCGCGCCCGCGCCGGCGAAGCAGGCGTTCGCTCAGCGCGAAGACAGCGACCGAGCCCATCGCCAGCAGCCCCGGCGGGCCCTTGGTCTCAAACGCCAGCGCGAAACTCAGCCAGAACACCCAGCGCCAGCGCGACGCCTCGCGCGCATCACTCGCGCGCCACACACGCCACGCCCCAAGCGTGCCCAGCGTCACCAGCGCTGTGAGCGTCATGTCGGTCGTCAGGAACCTCCCAGCGACGAAGGGCACGACGCTCGTTCCGAACACGAGCCCCGCCAGCCCCGCCTCGCGCCGCGCGCCACGGCGCGCACCCCCCCACACCCGCGCCAGCCCGGCCACCGCGCACATCGCCCCGAGGAACACCGCGCTCTGCCCGAGGCGCGCCCCCCGGTCGTTCGCGCCCAGCAGGTCGATGCCCGACGCGATCACCCAGTACGCCACCGGCGGCTTGGTCAGGTGCTCGCGCCCCTCGATCCGCGGCACGAGGTAGTCCCCGCTCGCCGCCATCTCGCGCCCCGCCTCCGCGTACCGCGCCTCCGTGCTCTCCCACAGCGGGCGCATACCCCAGAACGCGAACGCGACCAGCGCGTACACCATCAGCCACCGGCGCCACGCGCCGGGATCGCCCCACCGCCCCTCGCCGGCTCCCCGCTCGGTGGCGCTCACGTCGCCTTCACGCCGCGCGCGCGAGGCGCCACGCGCGCCTTCGCGCCCTCACGCCCGGGCTTGGGCGCGCCCGGCGCCTTCTTGCCCGCGCCCACGCGGCGCGGCGCGAAGATCGCCGTGCTCTCGTTGAGCCCGGCGCCCAGGCGCAGCGGCCCCTTTCGGATGCGCTCCCACGCGCTCTTCGCCAGCGCCTCGCTGTACTCGACCCCGATGCACTTCCGCCCCAGCGCGCACCCCACCGTCAGCGTCGTGCCGCTGCCGTTGAACGGGTCCATCACCACGTCGCCCTCGTTCGAGCACGCCCGGATAACCCGCTCGAGATACACCTCGGGCAGCTGGTTGTCGTGGTTCGCGCGCCGCTCCTTGTTGTTCCCCTGGATGCGCCCCCAGAACTTGCCGTACCACACGTCCATCGGGGCGCGCAAGCCGTTCGTCCCCTCCTTCTTGTTGTGCGTCCGAGGGTCGAAGTACGTCGTCGCCCGGTCGCTGGGCTCCAGAACCTCGTCCACGTTCCACGTCCGGCCCGACGGGTCCTTGCTCCGCGCGAAGTACAGCGCGTGCACCTTGCTGTTGATGAACGCGTCCAGCCGGTTCTGCCCGAACCGGTAGTGCCACACGCACCAGTTCACCATCTCCAGCCGGTGATGCCCCTTCAGGTACACCACGATCTCCGCCGCCGTGTCGTCCGGGATGTTCACCCACAGCGACCCGCGCGCCGTCAGCGACGCCACGCACGCGTCCAGCCACGCGTACGTGAAGTCCAGATACTCGTTCCGCGGCAGCGAGTCATCCCACTCGTCGTATCCCCGGCTCCAGTTGAACGGCGGGTCCGCGAAGATCAGGTCCACCGATCCCGCCGCGCACTCTGGGATCCGCGGCACGACCTCGCGGCAGTCGCCCACGTACACCCGCGCCGTTCCCCCCGTCTTCTCGTTCACGTGCTCGGGCGCGATCAGCCTGAGCGCCGCCCGGCCGCCGGCCTTCGCCTCAACCACCGCCGCGCGCACGCTCGTCTTCGCCATGGGCCCACTGTCTCCTGGCGCGCACGATAGCGCAACGCGCGCCGATGCGCCAGGCCCGGTTCCCTCTGCCGCTGTCGTCTTTCCCCTCCGGACGGTCACGCTGCGCTGGAGATCAACGCCGGCTCGCGCGCCGGATAAAAAGCCGGATCGAACCCGTCAACGACCGGCCAGACCGCGTCTTCGGTGGCGACTCGTTGGTCTGCCCGCATCGCGCCTTCCTCGGCACGCGGGTGCGCCAGCCCCGCCGCGACCGCCGTCCCGCGGGCCGAACGCCACCCAGACGCCGCCAAGCCCAGCGCGAGCACCACGATTGCCGTCCGTTCCATCGGTATTCCCTCCCTCTCCACGCCCCCGCCGCAAGATCCTTGCCAGCACGAGCGCCCCCCCAGAACGACTATCGCCCCTCGCGGCCCCAGGGCCCCGAGAGCGTTGCATCAACCCTTCTCCGGACCATTCGGAGTGTGTCTTGGAACCCGCGCGACACAATCCCCCCAAACGTGTCCTTTTTGGATCGGCCCCCCGGGGTGATCCGTCGAGGCGCGGGCCCCCCCGCTGGGGATAACGTGACGCCGATGACCCGCGACCAACTCGCCAAGGCGATCGCCGACGCCGCCCTTCTCCGCGCCCCCGAGGGCAAGCCGTTCGTCCTGCGCTCCGGGCGCACCTCGAACTACTACCTCGACAAGTACCTCTTCTCGACCCGCCCCGAGGTGCTCCGCGAACTCGCCACGCTCTTCGCCCAGCGCATCCGCGCCATTGCGCCCTCCGGCGCCGCCGCACGCGTCCGCCTCGCCGGCGCCGAACTCGGCGGCATCCCCCTCGTCACCGCCGCCTCACTCGAGACCGGCCTCCCCTGCCTGTTCATCCGCAACAGCAAGAAGGACTACGGCACGGCCAAGCAACTCGAGGGCGCCCTCCACCCCGGCGACCGCGTCATCCTGCTCGAAGACGTCGCCACCACCGCGGGCCAGGCCCTCGAAGCCGTGAGTGTGCTCAAAGGCGCCGGCGCCGAGGTGCTCGCGGTGATCGCCACCATCGACCGCCAGGAAGGCGCCGCCGAGAACATGGCCAAGGCCGGCGTGCCCTTCGAGGCGCTGTTCACGAAGAAAGACCTCGGCATCACCGAGTAGCGCGCAGCATTCGTTGATCCGCTCTGTCCTTCTGTCCCTCGCTGCCTTGATGCCACGATGCCTTCTTCCCTCAATTCTCCTGCTCCCTCGGCCGAACCAGAACCTCGCTCACCGCCACGCGCCCCGGCAGGCTCACGGCACGAACGATCTCCTCTGCCACGTCCTCGCTCGTCAGCATGCGCATCGGCTTCGCGCTCGCCCAGCGGGCATGCACTTCGGGGTCGGTGGTGCGTCCGCGCAGTTCCGTGGCCACGATGCCCGGCGCGACGACCGTCACCCGCACGCCGCGACCGCTCATCTCCGCGCGCAGCCCATCGCTGAACATGTGCACGAACGCCTTCGTGCCCGCGTACACCGCGCCCTGCGGCACGACGCGCCGCCCCGCCGCGCTCGACACGTTCACGATGTCAGCGCGCAGCCCCTCATCGCCCTCGCGCGGCTCGCGCCCCAGCATGTGCGGCAGCGCCGCCGCCGTGCAGTGCAGCACGCCCAGCACGTTCACGTCCACCATCTCGCGCCATTCGTCCTCGCGCAGCCCCGCCACCGCGCCAAGCAGCATCACGCCAGCGTTGTTCACCAGCATGTCGATGCGACCGAATTCCCCCACCGCCCGGTCCACCATGGCGCCCACGCTCGCCCGATCGCGCACGTCGCACGCGCACGCGACCACCGCGCCACGCCGCCCGGAGTGAGCCGCGAGCGCGGTCCCACGCTCCCCCGCCCCGCGCTCGGCGCCCGCGATTTCTCTCGAGATCTTCTCCAGCCGCTCGACTCGCCGCGCCCCCATCACCACGTTCGCCCCTCGCGCCGCCAGCAAACGGGCCGTCGCCGCCCCGATGCCGCTGGAAGCGCCCGTGACGACCGCGGTGAGACCCTCGATATTCCGCACGACGCCCTCCATTCCGTGGCCAATCCCGCAGCGCACGCCGCTTCCGGGGGTACACTACCCACGGTGAGCCGCGACGCTCTCCCTCTCGCGGCCGCGCGCACGACGCGCCCCGCCGCACCCGCGCACGGACGCCGGATCCTCCACTCGAGGGCACACACATGCGCCGCATCGCCCCCCTGCTCGCGCTTCTCGCCGCGTCGCCGTCGCTCGCGCAGTCGATCAACATCGACTTCGGCACGCCCGGCACCGGCCCCTCCGCCGCGTACGCCGGCGCCGGGCGTCACGGCGTGTGGAACGTCATCGGCGTCATGCCCACCAGCCTGCGCTTCAACCTCGTCGGGCGCGACGGCCAGCCCGTCTCGGCCACCGTCTACAACATCGGCGGCTCGTCGCTCCTCACGCACGACAAGCCCACCACCACCGGCGACGACGAGGCGCTGCTGGACGACATGTTCCTCTCGTTCAACAACCCCATCGACCTCTGCCTCTTCTTCGAGAACCTCAACTCCGGCGTCTACGAGGTCATCACCTACGCCCAGACCCCCGACAACCCGATGCTCCTCAGCCGCGTGCGCGTGGACAACGCCAACCCCGGCCCCGTGATGGTCGGCGGCGACTGGCTCGGCGGCCACTTCGAACTCAACACCTTCTCGCGCCACACCGTCACCGTCACCAACGGCCGCCTCAACCCGCACTCGGGCCTGCAGGGCAGTCTCACGCAGTCGGGCATGAACGGCATCCAACTGCTCTTCCTCGGCCCCTGCCCCGGCGACGCGAACACCGACTTCGCCGTCTCCTTCGCCGACCTCAACATCGTGCTCGCCGCCTTCGGCCAGGCCGGAACCCCCGGCAGCGTGCCCGGCGACGTCAACAACGACGGCGTGGTGAATTTCGCCGACCTGAACATCGTGCTGAGCAACTTCGGGCGGCTCTGCTAACCGCGGACGTCCACCCGCAACACGCCGTGGTTCACGCCAAGGCGATCCCGCGCGCCCTCCCGTCCCTCTGACCCTCTGACCCTCTGTCCCTCTGACCCTCTGTCCCTCTGTCCCTCTGTCCCTCTCTTCTATACTCCCCCCCATGCCCTTCACCCTCCAGCCCGACCACGGCTACACCACCGTCGACGCCGACAGCCCGCTCGACTACCTCAAGGACCACGTCGACACCGGCGACCGGTGGGTCCTCAACTTCGGGCCCCAGCACCCCGCCACGCACACCACGCTGCGCCTCGTGCTCGAACTCGACGGCGAGCGCGTCGCCCGCTGCACGCCGCACATCGGGTACCTGCACTCGGGTTTCGAAAAACTCGGCGAGCGCCTCGACTACAACCAGTACGTCACCATCGTCAGCCG
>CAYVSR010000072.1:0-9388 GCA_964453125.1 uncultured Phycisphaeraceae bacterium
GCATCGAGGCATCGAGGCATCGAGCAGGAGAGAACGGGAGGGCGCCCTTGCACGGCTCGGGGCCGCAGGATGCGGGATGCAGGATGCAGGACGACACGTCCGTCTCGCAGCATGCGGCACGCGGCGCGCAGGACGGCTCCGACCAGATGATCCGCCTCCAGCCGCTGAACCCGGCGTACCCGGCGCAGACGCTGACCCGCGAGGAGGTGGCGGGGCTGTATGTGGCGGTGTGGGTGATCCGCGCGGCGCCTGCGGGGCGGGGGAGGTAGGCGCGCGGCCCGTCAGCACGCCTCGCCGAAGTTCGAGAGCAGGATGTTCAGATCGAGGAAGTTCACGCTGCCATCGGCGTTGAGGTCGGCGGGGAGGATGTAGCCAGGGGAGGGCTGGGCGTACTGCTCGAGCATGTTGTTGAGGTCGGCCATGTTGATCACGCGGTCGGCGTTGGTGTCGGCGGGGCAGGCGAGGGAGCAGAGGTCGATGCGGGCGATGTTGGTCGATGCGATTTCGCCGACGCGGGTGAAGTCGCCGCCGAGCGTGAGGGAGACGCGGCCGGAAGGATCGGAGTCGTCGACGAGGATCGACGTAACGGTCCCGTCGATGTCGGCGCCGAGGCCGGACCAGCGGACGCCGTCGAAGATGGCGAGCGGGCCGAGATTGAAGGGGCCGAGGTAGATGGCCGCCGGACCGGAAACGAACACGAATTGCGTTGTTCCCTCGCCGTGGGCCCAGATTCTCTCGGGGGCGGGATAGGCGTAGACCGAAAGCGGCGTGCGGGTCCACTGGCCGTTGCGGTACGTCGCGAGGCGTCCGAAGTACTGCCCGGAGACGCGGAGGTTGAATCCGGCGACGTAGAGGACGTCGTCGCCTTGCTCGCGCGCCCCGGTGAGCGCGGTGACAATGCCCTGAAAGCCCGGGATCGGCGCCCACGCATGACCATCCCACCTCGCGAGGCCGTACGCGGCCTCGGGTCCGGCGCGGGTGAACGCGCCTCCGGCGTACAGCGCGCGCCCGTCGCCATCGTCGTGCGTCGCGACGGCGTACACCCGTGCGTTGAGCCCCGCGTCGAGCGCGTTCCACGCCGTTCCCGTCCATCGGGCGATGTTCAAGGCCGGGATTCCGTCGAGCGACGTGAACTCTCCTGCCACGATGAGTTCCGGACCTGCGCCCGCATCGAAGGCGGTTGCGGACCACGCGGATTGTTCAGGGTGCGTGTCCTGCAGACGACCCGTTGGCGACCAGGTGAACCCGTCCCACAACGCGGCCGCGAAGTTCGTCTGCGCGCCTCCGGGGAACGGGAAGCGAAAGGAGCCGATCGCTGCGACAGCGGTTCCCTCGGGAGTCGCGATGGGAACAAGCGAGCGACCGCGCTGACCCGGCGCGTAGCCGTCAGGAGGTTGGAATGCGGGATCGATCGACCATCCGTCCTCGGATTGGCGGGCGACGTTGAAGAAGTCGTTCACGTCGGCGCGAAGGGCGAAGGTCTCGTGGGTCGGGCCGGCAGCAGACCGGGCGAGCCCACGAATCACGAACGGAGACCCGAGGCCCGGCTCGACGAGCGGCGTTGAGGCCTCTTCTTCGCGCACCACGACCCGAGCGCCGAGCGGGTGCGCCTTATGCACCACGAGCGCGAGAGGGCCGTCCGGCGCGTGCGGCGTGATGACGCCGAGCAGTGCCTCGTCCGCCGCGATCGGCTCCCCCAGGTTCGTCCACGAGGCGCCGTTCCAGAGTTGGACTCGCGTGGGATAGCCGGGCGCGTCAATCGCGCGGCCCACTGCGAGCAGCGGGGGAATGGTCGTGGCAACCTGCACGAATCGTGGCGCATAGTCTGACGCGCCAGCGGGGATCAAGCTCCACTCGACGCCGTCGAAGCGCTGCAGCGAGTTGACGCCGCGCTGAGAGCCCCACAGGTAGAGCCCCGCGGCAGGCCCGCCGTTCACGGCGCGGATCAGGCGAGTTCCTGTGACCTGCACATATCCGACGACCTCATCCCACTGTCCCGCGCGGAACCGCATGACACGGCGGCCGACTCCGGGCGCGAAGACGGTCGCATACAGGGCGTTCCCCTGACCGTCGTCGAACACGTCGATCGAATCGGCGCCTAGCGTGTCAAACGGCGAGTGTGGTGGGACGGAGATCCCGGCGCCGGCGGGTGACCAGGCGACGCCATTCCACTTCGCGATCCCCGGGGTGAATACCCCGCTTACACCCCGAAACTCGCCGGCGACGTAGAGCGCGGGGCCGGAGCCGTCGTCAAAGACCGTCATATCGTGCAGAGGCAGCGGGTTGCTCCCGGGGTCGAGCGTGTTTGGGAGCGGGTGGAGTCGTTCTCCGTCCCACTTCGCGATCGAGGGTGTCGGTTGTCCGCCGCAGTAGCGGAACTTCCCGCACAAGTAGAGCGCGGGCCCTGCGCCGTCGTCAAACACCACGAACCGGTCGACCCACTGGAGTGCATCCTCGCCCGTGTCCCACACGATGCCGCGGTCGAGGGCGAGCCACCGTTGCCCGTCCCACTTTGCGAGGCCCTTCGCGTTCGGAGAATTCCCGGCAGCGTTGAATCTCCCGCCGACGAAGAGCGCCGGCCCCGAGCCGTCGTCCCACAGCGTGATCGCCGTGACGGAGCCGTTGACGCCGTGGATACCGAACCCGGTTGCCCATGAGGGCTGGCACGCCTGAGCGAGCGCAGCGTTCGAGCATGCCGCGCCGCCGGTGGCCACGATCGCACGCCACGAGAGTCGGAAGCGATGAGATTGGAGAGTGACCATCGCCACGCCCTCCGCAAGGGGGTTCGCCGGGCACGGGAATGTCCCCTCCGACGAGGCCGAGGCGAAGAGGGGTACGGGGGGCCGGGCGAGTCGGTTCCCGGCGGCGGCGCTTTGGCGGTTTGGCAGAGCGGGGCGGGCGGGCGTGACTGGAGCGACCGAGCGGGGGGAACGACGACGGGTCAGCAGGCCTCGCCGAAGTGGGAGAGGAGGATGTTGAGGTCGCCGAAGTTGATGACGCCATCGCCATTGAGGTCGATGGGATTGGCGGAGGAGTAGCCGACCGTGATGGCCTGTCCGAGCGAGCCCAGCACACGGTTGAGATCGATCGCGTCAACGATGCGATCGCCGTTGGTGTCGCCGGAGCAGTTGAGCGCACACAGCTGGGCGAGTGCGATGTTGACGGACGAGATGGGGGCGGGCTGGCTGAAGTCGCCGATCAACCAGAGGGGGATTCGCCCTGACGCGTCCGGCTCGTCGATCGCGATGTTTTTCAGGGAGGCGCTCGCGCCGATGCGCAGCCCGGACCAATGAGCGCCGTCCCAGAATGAGACCGCGCCGAGATCGGTGGTCGGCGGAGAGACCTGGACACGGCTGGTGGCGATGGTCTGGGTGGGTCCCTCGCCGACAGCGCGGACGAACGTGACGGCGCCGCCGACGTTGAGCGAATGCCAGGAAGCGCCGTCGAAACGGGCGATGGCGCCGAGATTGGTTCGATTGAAATACAGATTGGCGCCGCCGACGTAGAGATTCGGCGCGCCGTTGAGGAGTCCGACGGCAAGCTTCCTCGCGTCGGCCCCGAGCCCGGCGATGGCGGAGAAGCCGGAGACTGGGGACCAGTTCACGCCGTCCCACCGCGCCAGGCCGAGCGCTTCGACTTCGCCGGCGCGTGTAAACCGACCGCACGCGTAGAGGCGCGGGCTGGAACCGTCGTCGAAGACGGCGATGTCTGAGACAGGTTGGTCGAAACCCGCCCCGAGCGGCGCCCAGCCTCCGGGCGTGCGGCGAGCGATGTGATTCGTAGTGACGCCCTCGATGGAGGTGAAGGCGCCGGCGACGACAAGTTCGGGCCCGGAGCCGAAATCAAACACGGAGGCACACTTCGCGACGGCGTCGCTCGAGGCGCGTGCGGACGGCGTCCACGCGTGGCCGTCCCATTGGGCGACCAGCGCGTTGGGGAGTCCCGGAGGGACTGCCTGACCGGAGAAATCGAAGCAACCAATCGCGTGGAGGCGGGGGCCATCGGGCGTCATGAGAACCGCGAGCGAGCCGGGAACGACGTCGGGGTTGACGCTCGCGGGCACATTCAGCGGGGGCATTCGCTGCCAGACGTCCCCGCGCAGGCGGTGCACGACGCCGTCGCCCGCGACGCGGGAGCCAAGCGCGTACAGGGCCGGGCCCGAGCCGTCGTCGAAGCGCACGGCGTCGGTCTGTGGGTAGCAGGAGCCCAGGCCGACCTGCGCCCAATCGAGCGAGTTTGCGTCGAGCGCGGCGACGGAATAGGTCCACGGAGCGGACGCGGGGCCCACCCCTACGAACACTTGAGTCGTTGTGCCGGAGACACGCGCGTGCAGCGCGGTGAAGTCGATGGGCTCGGGCGTGGGGGGCCCGAGGGGAGAGCGCGTGGCGCCGTTCCAGACCTCAATCTGCACGCCCGATTGCTGCGTCGCGCGCGCGAGGGCGAGAGTCGGCGGATCGGTGTCGAGCACGGCGGCTTCGCGGACGAAGAGGTTGTTGCACGTCGGGGGGATGGTCCAAGCGGCGCCGTCGAATCGCCAGAATCGCCCCGGGAGGTAGTAGCCGTAGAGGTAGAGGCCCCGCGCGGGGCCCTCATGGATCGAGACCAGACCCGCGTGACTCGTGTTCGTGGCGCTCGGCGCCCCGGGTGCGAGCGTCCACTGATCGCCGTCGAGCCGGTACACCCGCACCCAGCGCGGCAGGCCGGACCCCGCGTGCCCGGCCAAGTAGACAACGGCGTACAAGCGCGCTCCCGCGCCGTCGTCGAACACCGCCATGCTGTGCACTGCGCTCTCGCTGTTGAGGACCGTCAGCTCCACCGGGAGGTTTGTCGGTGTCGGAAGCCACTGCGACCCTGTCCACTTGGCGACCCGCTGGTACGGGGCTCCGTTGACGGTGAGGATGTTGCCGCCGACGTAGAGCGCCGGACCAGAGCCGTCATCGAACACGACCATTGCGTTGAACTCGATCGGGTTGGTTTGGCGCGTGAAGACATCGGGAAGCGAAACCCACCTCTGACCGTTCCACCGGGCGATCGATGGCGTCGGTGTGCCGTCCGCGTGTGTGAACTGTCCGCAGGCGTACAGCGCCGGGCCGGAGCCGTCGTCGAACACCGCGAACTGCCGGACGTCCGCGCAGCTCGTGGGGTTGTAGGAGCATGTCAGGGCGCCCACGCCCTCCCAGCCTGAGCCGTTCCAACGGGCGACGGCGCGAGTGGCGATCGCGCCGCTGCGCGTGAAGCGGCCGCCGGCGTACAGGGCTGGGCCCGAGCCGTCGTCGAACGAGGCGAACGTGAGAGGTTCCCGATCGAACCGAGCGGCGCCGTAGCCTTGGGCCCACTGCGGCTCGCATTCGCGGGCAGGAGCGGCGCCTGGCGTCAGCGCGACCGCTAGACATGCAGCCCGGCGAAAGGCGGCGGACGTGCGAGCGGGGCGAACCATGTGGCGTCCTCCCATCGCCGGACTCGTTCCCCCCGAGCAGGCGGCGCTTCAGGATAGGAGGCGTGTCAAGCCCCCTCCGCTCCGCGGGGGAGCGCTCGCTAGTATTCCTCGTTCCCCCTCGGAGGTCCCCCATGGCGAAGATGTTCTACACGTTGGAAGAGGCGGCGATGAAGCTGCAGACCACTCCCGACCAGGTCAAGGAGATGGTCTCCAAGGGGCAGCTCCAGGAGTTTCGCGACCGCGACAAGTTGATGTTCAAGGTCGAGCAGGTCGACCTGCTCGCACCCGACGCCGAGCCGGACCTCGGCATGGCCGATCTCGGCGGCAGCGGCGCCATCCCGCTCGCGGACTCCGGCGGCGGCAGCGCGCTCGACCTGCAGTCCAGCGGCTCGGCGTTCGCGCTCGCCCCCGAGGGCTCGGCGATTCTTTCGCCCACGCTCGGTGGGTCGGGCGTCGGCATCGAGGGGCCCAAGGAGCGCAGCGGCATCAGCGTGTTCGATATTGATGACACCGATTCGTCCGACCCCGCCGCGGTCACGCAGGTGACGGACTCGGGGCTTGACGACGCGACGCTCGAGGCGGTGGGCAGCGGCTCGGGGCTTATGGACATGACGCGCGAGAGCGACGACACGTCGCTGGGCGCCGCGGCGCTGCTGGACGAGATCTACCAGGGCGAGCAGCAGCAGCCGGGCGAGACGGTGGGCGCATCGGGCCTGTTCGAGGCGACGGGCGCGGAAAGCGACGAGGCGTCGGGCGTTGCGGCGCTGGCGGGCGTGGGCGGCGTGGCGATGGTCGCCGCCGAGCCATACGACGGCGCGGGCAGCGGGCTGGTCGGCGGGTTGTCGATCGGGATGGTCGCGGCGCTGGGGCTGAGCCTGGCGGTGGTGATGATGGGCGTGCTGGGCGCGGCGGGCGCGCAGGGCGGGCTCGTGGGCCTGGTGTCGGGCAACCCGATGATGTACGTGGGGATCGTGGCGGGCGTGACGCTGCTGGCGGGGCTTGGGGGGTTCTTCCTCGGGAAGCGGAGCTGAGCGGGCGGCGCCGGGGGTGGGGCCACGCGCTTGACTGGCACGGTTCTCATCACGGGCGCGGCGGGGTTCATCGGCTCGCACGTGGCCGAGGCGCTGCTGCATCGCGGGCGGCGCGTGGTGGGGGTGGACAACTTCGATCCGTTCTATGACGAGGGGCTGAAGCGCGGGAACGTGCGCGCGATCGAGCGTGCGGCGGAAGATCCCTCGCCTGTCGCTGCGCGACATCCTCTGCCCGGGGGCCGGGGAGAGGGGTTTGAGGCGGCGCGCGGGCGTGGGGGGTTTGTGCTTGTCGAGGCGGACATCTGCGACGCGCCGGCGATGCGCCGCGTGTTCGCGGAGCACCGGCCGGAGACGGTGGTTCACCTCGCGGCGAGGGCTGGGGTCCGCCCGAGCATCGCGGACCCGATGGGGTACGCGCGCGTGAACGTGGAGGGCACGGCGAGCGTGTTCGAGGCGGCGCGCCTCGCGGGGTGCACGCGGGCGCTCATGGCGAGTTCGAGCAGCGTGTACGGCAACGCGAGCGTTGTGCCGTTCTCGGAGGAGGACACGGCGCTGGCGCCCATCTCGCCCTACGCCGCGACCAAGCGGGCGTGCGAGATGCTGGCGCACACGTATCACCACCTCTACGCGATGCGCATCGCGTGCCTGCGGTTCTTCACGGCGTACGGGCCGCGCCAGCGGCCGGACCTGGCGATCATGAGTTTCATGAAGAAGATGCGCGCGGGCGAGGCGATCCCGGTTTTCGGCGACGGGAGCATGAGCCGCGACTTCACGTACATCGACGACATCGTGGCCGGCGTGCTGGCGAGCGAGGATGCGATCGACCGGCACGGGCTGCGCGCGTGGAATCTGGGCGGGAACCACCCGGTGTCGGTGCGTGAGATGGTGGCGGAGATCGCGCGGGTGACGGGGATCGAAGCGAAGATCGACCGCAGGCCCGAGCAGCCCGGCGACGTGCGCCGGACGTGCGCGGATGTGTCACGCAGCCGCGCGGAGCTGGGGTTCGAGGCGAAGACGGCGTTCGCGGAGGGGCTGGCGAGGCAGTGGGAGTGGCTTCGAAATGGCAAATAGCAAAGAAGCAAATGGCAAGTAGCAAAGCAGCAGGTCAGCAGCAGCAGGTCAGCAAAGCAGCAAAGCAGCGCGGGGAAATGACGGGGGTGGTCAGGGGGAGCGGGGGGCTCGTTGGAAGCGGGCGGGGATGCGCTTGAGGATGGCGCCGATGCGGGCGCGTTCGTGGGCGTCGAAGACGAAGAAGTAGGCGAGCGGGGCGTAGAGCGCGCCCAGGGCGGCGCAGCAGCACGCGATTTTGAAGAGCGACCAGGGGGCGAGGGAGACGCTCATCCACCACGCGGCGAGGCCTATGGGCGCCAGCGAGACAAGGGGGCGGACGTACGTGCGCCACGCGAACGCGACGAGGGGCATCTGCGCGGTGCGCGCGAGCAGCCAGGGGAAATAGCCGGCGTAGACGAGCAGGAGTGAGATGGTGGTGGCGATGGCGAGCACGAGGGGCGTGGCGCCCGAGGCGAGGAGGGCGACGACGACGACGATGCGGAGCGCGGCGACGGACATGACGACGGGCGCGTAGGAGCGGATGCGACCCATGCCGTAGAGCAGGTTGGCGGCGCCGGAGTGGGACTCGCCGAACATGAGGCCGGGGAGGCCGATGAGGAGGAAGGTCCAGGCGAAGGCGCGGGCCTGCTCGTAGGTCATGACGGCGGCGAGGTCGGCGTCCTTTCGGAGGATGGCGCCGAGCCAGCAGTCGAGAAGGGGGCCGAAGAAGGCGGCGGAGACGACGCAGCAGAATCCGACGACGGCGAAGCACTGCGCGGTGGAGGAGACGAGGACGCGTCGGAGGGTGTCGATGCGCCCGCGCTCGTGGAGGTCGGCGGCGATGGCCTCGATGCCGAAGAGCATGGAGACGCCGACAAGACGGGTGTAGCCGCGGAGCTGGTTCACGATGGAGTTGATGGCGTTGTAGACGGGCCCGCGGAAGACGTTGAAGAGGATGTGGTCGGCGTCGAAGAAGCCGAAGCGGCCGACGAACTCGCCGAAGGCCCAGCCGCCGGTGCGCGCCATGGAGCGGATCATCGCGCCGTCGCGGAGCGCGGGGACGAAGCGGGCGCTGGGGGTGCGCCGCGAGATCCAGACCGCGCGGATGATGTAGAGGGCGATCTGGAAGGAGGCGCGCAGCGCCGCGAAGGCGAGGAAGGTGTCGAAGGGCAGCACGATCGCGACGAGCACGGCGCCGAGGTCGAGCAGTCGGGCGATGACGCGCGTGGCGTTCTCCGCGACGACGCGCTGCGTGGCCCAGAACAGGTTGCTCCACGGGGCGGAGAGCACGATGACGATGATGGCGGCGCCCTCGGTGAGAATCGCGGTGCGCACGCGGACGTCGTTGGCGGGGTTGTAGGTGAAGATGCGCGGGGCGAGGATGGCGAGGGTGAGCGGGAGGATGGCCGTGACGAACGAGGCGGCGACGGCGAGGAACACCGCGTTGGTGAACACGCGGCGCATGCGCTCGGGCTCGCCGGAAGAGTGGGCGGCGGTGAGCTCGCGGTTGCAGGCCTTATTGATCACCGCCATGACCGGGTCGGAGGCGGTCACGGTCAGGGAGATCATCATGAAGAGGCCGAACAGATCGACGCCCATCGCGTGGAGCAGGATGGGCGTGAGGATGAACCCGGTAAGGAACGTGAGCGCCAGGCGCACCCACGACGCGGACGCGAGGATGACCAGGCGGGTGAGGGCGGCGCGCTCGCGCGGCGGGCCCGCGTCGGCGGGCGGGCTCGTCGGGCTGGCGGGGTCCGTCATGGGCGGTGGTGGTACGCGGCGGGGCGGGGCGGGTTCGCTGGAGTGGGCGAGCGTATTCATCGGCGCGCGCGGGCGCCGGGCGAACGAGAACGCCCCCGACGGGTTGGCC
>CAYVSR010000073.1:0-9356 GCA_964453125.1 uncultured Phycisphaeraceae bacterium
TGCCAGACCTGCCAGCCGTCGGCGCGGGCGCGCTGGCAGAAGTCGACCTCCTCGTAATAGAGGAAAAACTTCTCGTCCATGAGGCCGGTGGATTCGAAGACCTCGCGCCGCACCATGAGGCTGGCGCCGCTGACCCAGCCGCAGCGGTACGGCCGCTCGGTGAGGGCCATGTTCTTGCCGATCAGGGCGCTGAAGAGGCCCAGGCGCGCGCCGGACTCGAGTTCGGTGAGTGGCGAGAGCATGCGGTGGGCCGCGCTGACGCGCCGGCCCGCGCCGTCCTCGAGCGAACTGCCGCAGATCCCGACGTCCTCCCTCGTGTCGAGGAACGCCGCGAGCGCCTCGGACGCCCCGGTTTTCACCAGCGTGTCCGGGTTGAGGAGCCAGATGTACTCCGGCGGCGCGGGCGCCTCCAGGGCGCGTCGGATGGCGACGTTGTTCCCCGCGGCGAACCCCGCGTTCCGCGCGGCGTCGACCACCTCGATCGCGTCCGCCCAGCCCGCCTCCTCGACCCCGGCGCGGATCGCCTCGACCGAGCCGTCGCCCGAGGCGTTGTCCACCACTGTCACGCGCGAGGGGCGCGCCGAGCGCGCCAGGTCCGCCATCAGCGAGCGCAGGCAGTCCATCGTCAGCCCGGCGCAGCGGTAGTTCACAACCACGGCCAGCAGGGCGCCGAGCGGCCGGGCGTCGGACGAGAGGTGCGCCGGGTTGTTCGCGGGGCGGACGCTCATTTGATGTGACGCAGTTCGACCTGATTCATGCGGAGACGGACGGCACGGCGGGCGTCGCGCAGGCCGAAGCGGCGCGTTGCGACGTCCGCGAGGAACAGCCCGCCGCCGTAGCGCCTCCACCGGAAGCCGACCTTCCAGAGCCTGCTGTGCAGCGCAAGCCACGCGCGCCGGAGCGGCCCGACGCGGAGCGGGGGCAGGCCGCTGCGCGGGAAACCCCGGGCGTCGAGCATGTCGCCCGCGCGGGCCTCGAACAGGCGCACCTCGGCCTCGGGCATCTTGCGCCGCCACTGGTTGAGCAGCGAGGGGTCGGGCATCTTGTACGTCGTGCGCTTCGCGTAGTCGAACATCGCCTCGTCGTACGCCACGCCCAGGAACGCGCACACGCGCTCAAGCGTGGCGCGCGGCTCGGTCACCAGCCCCTCGTACGTCACCTCGAGGAACCGGTCCGGGGGCAGCGAGCGGCGCATCGAGTCCCACAGGCGCTCGGCCTCCAGCCAGACATCCGCCGCGACCCACACGTTGCCCGCCCAGCCGATCTGGATGACCGAGCGGGCGACGTCGCGACCGTCTCGCACGATGTGGATGAAGCGGGCGTCGGGCCACACGCGCAGGAGCCGGTCGAAATGCTTGTGCACCGTGGCGCCGACGATGGGCTTGTTGTCGCGCGTGCGTTTTTGTTCGAGGAAGTCGCGCAGCAGCGAGGGGTAGTCGAGCGCGGGATTGCACACGAAGCCGGACATCGAGAACACGCGGTCGGTGGCGAGCCACTCGATGTACTCGCGCGCGTCGGGGAAGCCCGGGCCGTCGGCCATGCGCTTGACCATGAACTCGGCCTCCATGTGGAACGCCACCAACGGGTGGTGGTCCAGCATGAGGCGGAGCAGCGTGGTGCCCGAGCGCTCCGACCCGACGAGGAAGATGGGTGAGTCCGCGCTCATGCGACGACGCCGCTCCTCGTGGCCTGCTCCCAGCAGTTGCTCGCGATCATCCGAACGCGCTCCCTGGGCATGTGCCCCGCGCACAACCCAACCCGCCCCAGCGCCGCGCCCAGTCGCGCGCCCGCGCACCAGCGCTCTTCTCCCAGCGCGCCGGCGTGCGCTTCTGCCTCGCGGCGCAGGCGGGCCCGCCCCAGCCCGAGTGATCGGGCCAGACGGATGAGGTCGTAATACCCGAAGCCGCGCGGGTTCGCCCCCGGCCAGTCGATGATGAAGAACGGGTACGCGCCGGCGCTCTCGCCGACCGGACGCAGCAGCACGTTGCCCTTCCAGAGGTCGTTGTGGTCCAGCACGTGGCGCGCCGCCCACGAGCCGGCCCGGAGCCGGCCCAGCCCATCGCGCGCCGCGTCGCGGAGCCCCGCGGGATAGTCGTCGCTCTCGCTCGCGTGCCCGAGCGCGGCCTCGAACGCGCCCGCGTCGCCGGGGGACGCCGTCCGAGCGACGGCCTCACGCAGCCAGCGCAGCAGCGCGGGGCCGAGGAGGCGCGCTTCGAGCGCGGCGCGGACGCCCGTTCGCGCCATCGGCCTCGCCCAGCGGTACAGCGCGTACGTCAAGCCCTCCGTCTCGCCGGTGCGCAGCGCGCAGAGCACGACGGACCCGGCGTCCGGCCCCAGGAGCGCCGCGGCCTCCGCCTCGCGTCGGGCGCGCTCGATCGCGGCGCCCGGGTCGGCCTCGCTCGACACGATGGCGACGCCGAGCGGCGACCCCTTGTCGCCCGAGCGGACGGCGATGCGCGTGACGTTGTCCGCGACAAGGCCGGTGGTCCCGAACGGCGCCGCGCGCAGCGATCGAGCGCCCAGCGCCTCCGCCACGTCGGCGCGCATCCCGTCCCACAGGGCCTCAAACGTGAGCGACCCGGTCACGGCCGACCCCCCGGCATCGGGCGCGCAGGGGGGCGACCCGCCAGAAGGCCCGCGGTCGCCGCGGCGCCCGGCCGGCTCACCCGCGCTTCGCGCGCCGGGGGCGCGGGCGCACGAAGACCGGCACGCACCGCGAACACGGACACCAGCCCGCCCGCCCCGAGCATGAAGATCGGGTTCACCATCGCGTTCATGAGGTTGTCGATGGAGTACAGCAGCATGAGCACGCCGAGCGCCGCCGCGCCGGCGTACGTCGGGTGCGACCAGAGCCTCGGCGGGCAGCGCAGGATCAGCAGCCCCGGCAGGAGCGTGACCGCCGTGATCGCCGCCAGACCCACGCGCCCGCGCTGACCGAGCGCGATGATCCACAGCCCGTCCGTGACAGCGATGTTCTTGCCCGCTTCGTTCACCACGTGCGCGCGGCTGTGCCCGCCCCACCCCCACCAGCGCCGGCGCATGGCCCGGTCGATGAGCTGCTCCTCGTTGCTCAGCCGCTTGCCGAACGACTGGGCCCGGTCGGCCGAGATCGAGCCGACCATCGAGACGAGCCGGTCTCCTGTCCACGAGCCCTGCAGGCGCGCGCCCATGTAGAGCAGCGGCACGCACGCCAGCGCAACCAGCGGGATGCGGGTGCGCAGACGCGACGAAGCCCACAGCGTGGCGAGTCCGACGACCAGCAGCCCGGCGGCGCCGAGCGATTTGCACAGCAGCGCCGTCGCGCCCACCGCGGACGCGAGCAGCGACGCCTGGACCCGACCCACGTGGAGGATGGCGCGAGAGCGCCACAGCCACACGCCGCAGAGCGTCGCCGCCGTCATCCACATGCCCACCATGAGCCCGTGCTGCATGAAGACCATCGGACGCCAGCCGCCGAAGCGCTTGGTCTGCATGAACGCGTGCTGGTGGTAGCCGTAGATCAGCTTGTGCAGCTGGGGGCTCATCCTGATCTCGAAGAGGCAGAACGGGATGTAGATGAGCCCGCCGACGAACACTCCCACCGCGAGCGCCCGAAGCCCCTGAAGATCGGCGAAGTACATCCGGCCGATCAGGTAGGGCAGTCCCCAGCCCACGAATGTCGCGAACGCGGTCGAGAGCCCGTCGTACAGCCCCAACCCGTTTTTCACCGAGGTCACGATCGGGCACAGGCACCAGAGGGCCATCGGGATGTCCGCCCAGGACGGGCGGAACATCATGAGGCGCCGGCTGTCGAACATCGCCGCACCCAGCAGCACGCCCAGGCACGTCGCTGACATCTTGGAGTAGTCGGGCAGCCCCGGCAGCCGGAAGCCGGCCATCGGCAGGAACAGCCACGCGACAAGGAACGACGTGATGACGGCGCGCCGGGCCGGCAGCGTGGCGAACAGCGCCAGCACCACCGGGATCCAGCCGAACATCGCGATATAGACCGTCGGGCTCATGCGTCGCCGGGCTCGTCTGCGTCAGGCGCGGACGCACACCACGATCAGATTGCTGCCGAACCGCCACAGCCCCGGCTTGTCGCCGAGCAGGCGCTCGATCCCCTCGAACAGCGCACGCGGCATCAGCCTCGACAGCCCGCGGGGCACGTAGCCCACGCCCGCCGTCGCCACGATGCGCAGCCCCACGCGGTCCGCCAGCGCCCGCATGTCGCGCATACCGAACATCGGGACCTTGCCCTTCGAGGGCGTGAACAGCTTGTTCCGCCACGACGCCAGCGCGCGTCGGCTCATCGGGTTCCCGTGCAAGCCCAGGACCATCACGCTCTCGGGCCCGCGGAGCTTCTTCACCAGCTGGGCGATGCACGCCTCGCGCAGCGCCGGCTCGGCCAGCAGCAGGAAGCGGAAACTCGTGATGAGGTCCTTGTCCCCGGGGACCTCCTCCGGGTGGTTCACGATGTCGGCGCACACCAGACGAACGTCGGAGACCTTCTTCGCCGCCTGCTCGAGCATCGCGGGGCTGATATCCACCCCCACCAGCGTGCCGACCCTCGGGCGGAGGTACTGCAGGATGCGCCCCGTGCCGCAGGCGAAGTCGAGCGCGTCCTTGGTCTCGTGGCCCGGGCAGTGGGCGCGGAGGAGGCGGGAGAACGCGCGCTGCTCGACCTGCCACAGGACGTCGTCGAAGCCGCCGGGCTTGTAGATGTCCTTCTCGTACCGCTGCACCTTGCCGCGGTCCTGGTAGGCCTTGCTGTACGTCTCGCCCTGCGCGGGCGCCTGGGTCGTCGTCATGTCTGCTCCTTCGGCCTGGTTCTCGGACCTGTCCCGAGACGCCGCAGTCACCACGCGAGACGGACCCGGGTGTCGATCCCGGCCCGCTCCCTCTGCTTGCGCATCATCCCTTCGACGTATTCGCCCGCCGCCTGCAACGCCCGGCGAGGGGGACGCACCCTATCCGCCAGACGGAGGGCGAACGCCTCGGCCCGCCAGGCCTGCGGCTGGACGGCGAAGGCGTAACTCCCGATAAGCACGCCCAGCGTCGCCCCGTACATCCGGGGGCGCATCGCGGGCGACCACACCACCCTGGCGATCTCGAAGTCCATCCGCACCAGTTCGCGGTTGGTGCGCACCACATAGTTGGTCGCGCGGTTGTCCGGGTCCAGCACGCGGGCGCCGATCAGCCGGGCCGTCGCGTCGATGAACCCCTCCTCGATCCGGGTCACTTCCGCCTCGTCGCCCGCGGCCAAGGGCTTCTTCACGTAGTCCAGCGCGAACTCGCAGGGGCCGAGATCTTCGGTGAACAGGGCGTCGGTGTGGCGCGCCCCCGGGCCGCGCAGGCGCAATCTCGCGATGGCCCGCGGCGCCCGAACGCCCGCGTCCGCAACCAGCCGGAGCATCGTCCACTCGCGGTCGGCCGGGCCCGTGCCCGTCCAGCGACGCACCCCGCCTCGCACGCCGGGACGGTTCCACAGCTTCAGCACCGCGGTGGCGTCATCGACACGGACGCGCAGCGTGGTCGAGTCGTCCCGGCCCGCGCGCAGCACCTCGGCCTCGCGCACGCCTGCGCTCACCTCTTCCGCGAGCCTCGCGAGCGGCGCCGTGTCGATCATGCCAGCGTCTCCGGGGCCAGCCCGGTCGCTTCCGCTTCGGTGGCGGCAGGCTCGGCCTTGATCTTTTTCTTCTCGCGCAGGAGTTTCCGCAGTTCGTACGCCGCGACCGGCGCCGGGGCCAGCGCGAGCGTCAGCGTGGACGCGACCTCCACCCAGCGGGGCGCGCCGGCCGCGATGGCGTCGAGCGCCACGATCGCGCCGACCAGGAACGCCGCGAGCGCCACCGTCGCGCGGATCGACTGGCGCGCGACCTCCCAGCGGAGCGCGGGCAGCGAGTGAAGCAGGTACGCGTGCGCGGCGGCGCGCCCCAGGGCCATGCCGCCCACGAACCCCGCCAGCCCCCATTCGCGGAACGCGAAGTACGCGGGCACGATGCCCGCGGCCTGGATGGCGTTGGTGATGGCGAGCTGGCGCGCCCGGCCGCTCGCCAGCAGCGCGCGGTCCACGCTCTGGTTCAGGATGGACACCCACACGATGGCGACGATCCAGCGCGTCCAATCCCCCGCGTTGTGGTACGCCGCGGAATAGAAATAGGTGAAGAACAGCGGCGCCACGATCGCGGCCGAGGCGCACATCGCCGCGCTCGCCCACATCAGCGCCGCCCGCGCCTTGAGCGACGCACGGATCATCCGCTCCGGGTCGTCCTGACGCCGGGCCAGCGCCGGGAACAGCACCGCGGTGGACAGCTTGCCGATGATCTGCAGCGGCAGTCCGGCGACCATCAGCGCGAGCGTGTACACGCCGAGGTCCGCCACGCTCATCAGGCGCCCCAGGGCCAGCCTGTCCATGTACGCCGCCACGAACGAGACCGCGGTGCTCAGGAACACCCAGCGCCCGAAGCGCAGCAGGTCCCGCGCCGCGGCGCGATCCCACGCGAAGCGGCAGCGGACGCCCCCGCTGATCACGTGGCTCATGACCATCAGCGACGTCGCCTGCGCGATCCCGCCCGCCACCAGCGCCCACGCCGTCGGGCTCACGATCGCCCACGCGATCATCACCGCGATCGACACGCACTGCGAGACCACGTCGCGAACCAGCACCTTGCCGAGCGCCATCTTGCGCCGAAGCGTGAAGAGCGACGTCGCGTTGAACCCCGCGATCACCGCGGCGAGGCCCGACACGGGGATCATCACGCCGACCTGCGGCGCCTTGTTGAACGCGGCGACCCACATCGCCAGGGCGCACGCGATCCCCCACAGCGCCAGCCCGCGGATCACCTGGATCGTCCACGCGGTGTTCAGGAATCTCGGGTCGTCGCCCCGCTTGTTCTGGATGATGCTCGGCCCGATCCCCACGTCGGAGAACAGCTGCAGCCCCTGCAGGAACACGTTGACGATCGACATGAGGCCGAAGGCCTGCGGCGTCAGAAGCTTGGCCAGCACGATGTTGGACCCGAGGCGCAGCGCCTGTGTCCCGCCGTAGCCCAGGATCGTCCACGCCGACCCGCGCATGGCCAGTTTCTTGAGGGACGGCGCGTGGGGACGCGAGCCCGGCGCGTGGTGGGCGTGGGCGCCCGCGTCGGGCGGGTGGTTGGCGAGGGGTTGGGTCACGCGGGCTCCGGCGCGGGGGCCGGTGAGGTCGGCGGGAACGAAAGCGCCGGCCGGGGGGCATTCCCCCCCGACCGACGCGATTGGATGCTGTTTGATTGATTACGCGCCATGCGGTCTTAGTTCAGGCCAAAGCCCGCGCGTATCCACTGGTTGGCGGCGAACGCCGTGTACTCGGTCTTCCAGGAGCCGCGCGACTGCTTCCGCGCCTCGGCCAGGAAGCCCGCGACGCTCTCCTCGCCGCCGCGCACCCGATTGTACTTGGCGACGCTGCGGGTGGAGTCCGGGAAGCTGGTCGGCGCGCCCACCGAGTTGGCGTCGCCCGAGACGCTCGCCCACGCGGCGAGGGTGTAGGGCGTGGTCCCGACGCGGAACCAGCGGTTGGCGACCGCGGTGGTGTTGTACCGGTTCGAGACGAACCGGAAGACGTCCGCGGGCGGCGCCACCATGTGCTCGACGATCGACGCGCCGTTGGTCTGCGCGACGGTGTTCTGCGCCAGGGTCACGTTGCCCTGGGCCGTGCCGGCGAACCGGAAGGTCGCGCCGCCGCCCGTGGAACGCGACCAGTTGAACACGACGTTGCGCTCGAGGCGGACGTCGCGGTAGGTGGCGTCCGCGCAGACCGCGACCGGCCCGCCGCCCGCCACCTGGTTGGCGATGAGGTTCTGCGAGGCCACGACGCCGTCGGCCATCTGGAACCAGATGCCGAACCCGCGCGCCTGGTTGGCGATGTTGCGGCTGTCCATGATCACGTTGCGCGTGATCGTGCCGGTGGCGGCCTGGGCCGGCCACGCGGACTGGAACTGCCCGAAGAGGATGTTGATCGGGTTGCCGATCAGCAGGTTGTTCTCGCACACGCCGCCGCGGCGCATCTGCATGCCGTGGCTCGAGGCGTTGGCGGAGATGTTGCCGCGCACGATCGTGTTGGGCGTGGTGTCCTTGGTGAGGTAGATGTTGTGGTTGAAGATGGTGGCCTCGGCGCCGGCGACGCCCTCGCGCCAGCCGTTGTGGTCGAGGACGTTTTCCTCGATCAGGATGCCGTCCACGCGCGTCATGAAGATGCCCTGCGAGTGGTCGCCGATGGCGTAGGCGTCGGCGATCACGTTGCGCCGGATGGCCACGTTCTTGAACGTGCCCGTCGGCGTCCCCTGCACCACGATGTTGGTCTGGTAGCCGGTCAGCTTGCAGTCCTCGATCAGCAGGTTCTCGCCCGGGCCCACCCAGCGGATGCCCTGCGCCCGCTGCGTGCCCGTGTACGCCTCGGGCGTCATCTCCAGGCTCAGGATCGCGATGTTCTTGATCCCGTTCGGCTCGGTCATGTTGAACGCCGAAGACGTGCCCGTCATCAGCTTCGCCCGCTCCGTGCCCGGCCCGAACACGCCGATCACCATCGGCTCCGTCTGCGACTTGCCGGACTTGGTCCAGGTCCCGAGGTTCTCATTGAACACGTCGCCGCGCTTCATCAGCAGCCAGTCCGGCCTGTTGTTGCGCAGCTTCGCGGCGCCCACGCGTATGGTCTTCACCGGCAGGTCCGGCGAGAGACCCGAATTCGTGTCGTTCCCCAGGGAACTGCTCACGTACACCACCTGCGTGTCCGTGCTGGGCGAGAAGGTCGTCCAGGCGGAAGCCTGCGGCGTCCACGCCGCCGCGGCGCCCGGGGGCGTCGTGCCGCCGCTCGAGCCGCCAGGGGGCGGGGGCGTCGTCCCGCCGCTCGAACCGCCCGGCGTGCCGTTGCCCGTCGGGGGCGCCGGGGGGCGCATCATCTGAGACACGAAGTTCGTCGGCGCCCCGACCTCGCGGATCACGCCCGCCAGGTCCACCTGCGCGCCGGCAGAGCCCATGGCGTTCAGCATGTACTGCAGGTCGATCGTGCTCAGCACGCGGTCGTTGTTCACGTCCGCCTGCGCCACCAGCGCCTGATAGGCCGACGCCGTCGTCGCGCTCACGCTCGACAGCATCGACTGCAGCAGGATCACCACGTCCGCCCTGTCCACACGACCGTCGGTGTTCAGGTCAGCCCGGACCGGCGGCGCCGGCCTGGCCGACGCGACGCCCGCGCCGCCGACGAGGACGCATATCCCCATGGCCGCCAGGCGGCGATTCTTGTTCGGACCGTTCGTAAGGTTCATCATTCCGGACCTCCTTCGCGGAGCGCAATCGCGCCCGCAGAGGTCCGGAATCGACCGTCTATGTCCCCGCCC
>CAYVSR010000074.1:0-9236 GCA_964453125.1 uncultured Phycisphaeraceae bacterium
CCTCCGTCGTCACGCTGACCATCGAGCCCGAAGGCTCCGGCTGCATCGCCACCCTCGTGCACGACATGGACGCGGCGTGGGCCGACTATCTCTCGCGCACCGAGCAGGGCTGGGGCAGGATGCTGCGCGCGATCGATGCGCCCATTGCGGCCTCGCACGCCTGACGCGGCGAGCGACGCCCTCGCGTCACTTCCGTCGCCACGACCCGCCATCATCCCTGACCATGTCGCCAACCTTCGCGTTCGCGATGTTCCGCGCCCCCGCTCGCTTCGCGACCGCCGCCGCGTCGGCGCGCTCCTTCGCGGCGATCGCCGCGTACTCCTCCGTGCGTCGGGCGTTCTCCGCCTCTACCACGACCATCAGCGACCTGTCGGCGCGGTCAGCCTCGCGCACGATCTCGACGAGCCCTGCGCCCGTCTCGCCGACCTTGCCCTGGGCCTTGAGTCTCCCCAGCGCCTGGAAGCGAGAGAAATCCTTCGCGCGGATCCAATGGTCCTTGCCCACGCGGAGGAATTCGTCAGGTCCGGCGCGTTCGATATTCCGCAGCGCGTTCCGCTCGGCGATCGTCACCACCGTCGCCTTCACCTGCGCGTTGGGGTTCTCGGCGTTGATCTCGTCGGCGAGCATCTCATAGAGCGCGCGCCGGTCGCGGTTCTCGTCGCGCAGCGTGGCCGCGGCCCGCTCGCCCGCGCCGCCGGGGTCCACCGCGTCCATGTAGCCGTCGATCGTCTCGCCGACGACGCCGCGCTGCTTGAGGTCGCGAAGGTCCGCCTCGCGCGACTTGAACTGGGCCTTGAGCGCCTCCTTGGCCGGTTCGTTCTGCGCGGGCGCAGGCGCGGTGAACAGCGAGAGCGCGGCGATCGCTGCGAGCAAGAGCGTTCTCATCGTGTGGCTCCTTCGGTGGTCGCGCCGGCGCCGGACGTCTGGCCCGCGGGCGCCGGCGCGGGCGCTCCCGGGGGCGCCTCGACGTCCGCGAAGAACGCGTCGAGCTTCTGGTCCGCCTCGAGATAGATGTGCAGCGTGATGTCGATCGGCTCGACGCGGATCGGCTCAACCTTCACCGTGTGCGTGCACCCGGTCAGCAGCGCCAGCAGCGCCGCGCCGGCCGGCGCGAACCGCTGCACCGTGGATTGCTTTCTCACCGGTCCTCCTTAGCGCCGGCCGGCCCGCCGAAGAAATCCTCGAGCGCGGCGCCGGTGGCGTCCCTGATCCTGGCCTTCGCCGCCAGACGCGACGCGAGGCCGACGAACGAGTCCTGCACGTGCAGATCGAGCGTGAGGTTGATCCCCTGCGGGTCCTCGCCGTGACGCCCGAACCCTGAAAGATAGGTCAGCGCCGTCGTCCGGTCGCCGTCGCGCGAGAGATCGGCCGTGAGCGCGTGGAACTCGAAGTCGCGCATGGCGCCGACGATCTTGTCCCGCACCGGGCGCATCACCTCGTCGGTGGCGAAGCGGGGGTCCTGTCGCTCGAGCAGGTCGCCGAGCGCATCGGCGTCGCTGGCCTGGATGAAGCCGTGCTCAGGATTGGCGCGGAGCGAGCCATCGAGCCGCACGAGCCGCACCGGGCCATCGGACCAATCGAGCGCGAGATCGACGCCGCCACTTACCCTCCCCTCGCCCGTCGCCCTGTTGTTGGTGATGACGGGGAGCCAGTGCGCCAGGCTCAGGTTCGTCGCCGTCAGTGTCGCCGCGACACGCCGCTCGCCGATCTCCCACGCGAACGGCTCGACGCCCAAGACGGCGCCGTCGCTGAGCACGCCGCTGAGGCTCGTGACGCGCACCGTTGATCCGTCGGTCAGCGCCGCCTCCGCGCGACCGTCCGAGAGCGCCGCGTCGCCCGCCTGCGCCGAGACGCCTTCTGCGCTCGCACGCCCGTCGAGCAGGCGCACGCCAGATCGCCCCGCGAGGGCCCTCGCCGTGACGCGCACGTCATCCACGGACCCCGTCGCGCCGACGGACGGGGCCTTGAAGGTCGCCGGCCGATCCGTTCGTGCGTCGGCGCTGACGACGTACGACCCCGGCTCGTCGACGCTCGCCTTCCACCCCACACTGGCGAGCGCCGCGGGCAATTCCCAGCCCTCGCCCGAAGCGCCGAACCGGACCTCCGCCGCGCTCGGAGAGACGAGCGTCGCGTGCGCGTCGGCGGCACGCAAGACAATCGCCCCCGCGCGAATCTCTCCGGCGCGAACCGCGAGCGTCGAGCCCGTCGCCCCGCCTGCGCCGAGCGTCACGTGCGCGCCGATACGACCGTTGATGACCGACAGCGAGACATCGCCGACCCGCTGCGCGAGCGAGGAGGTCGTGATTTCGGCGTCGAGCGTTGCCGTGGCGGTCGCGCTGTCCTGAAGCCCCGCCGCCGTCCACGAAGCCGAGTCCGCCCCGATGGTGACATCGCCTCGCGCGTCGATCTTCGTGCGCGTGCCGTCCGCCGCGAGCGAGCCCTCGATCGTGACCGAAACATCCTGCCAGCCGGCCTCGAACGCGCCCGTCGCGGCGCCCGGGCCCGAACGCGACACACGCCCGTCGAGCGACAGATCGTGTTCCGCGTCGGCCATGAGCGCCCGGATCGTCGCGCCGCGCAGCTCGATGGTGTCGCAGGGCAGATCGAACGGCCCCGACGCCCCGCCCGGCGGGGGTTCGAGCCCCCAGTCCACGCGCTCGCCTCGCGCATCGACGGTCCAGCGGACACCCGAGATCGTCACCGCGCCGGCGCGCCCCCCCAGCAGCCCCGCCAATGTGAAGGTCGTGTCCACGCGATCCGCGGTGAGCCACGCGGGCGAACCGATCGACACCCCCGCGATGCCGATCCCGCTCAGCCCAACGCCATCGACACGGAAACTCGCCGGCCCGATCCCCGCGCCCGCAAGCGCCCGCGCGACCGCCCAGTGCGCCAGCGGCTTCCGCGCGACCACGATCGCGCCGGCCATCCCCAGCACGACCACGAGCAGAGCGAGCGCCACCCGCCCGCGTCGGCCGACCCGTCCGCGCGATTGCCGCATCCGACCGACGCCGTCCTTTCTCACGCCCTCACGACGCCCCGATTCTACGCGGCGCGCCGGCCCGCGCGACCGGGCCGAGCGCCCGCCGCAACTCCGGCGCTCCCCCTCGGTATCCACCCGCCGGACGCGCCCGACGCCGACGTCGCGCGGCGGGCGCGCCCAAACGCCCGGAGCCCCCGATGCGCACCACCCGTCGTCAGTTCCTGCACGCCTCCGCCGCGCTCGGCGCCGGCCTCGCGCTCGCCCCGAACTTCCGCGCTTTCGCGCAGGGCGGCGCGGCGAAGAAGCGCATCCTCATCCTCGGCGGCACCGGCTTCCTCGGCCCCATCTGCAGCGAGATCGCCGTCGCCCGCGGCCACTCCGTCACCCTCTTCAACCGCGGACGCACCGAGGACCGACGCAAGCGCGCCGGCCGGCCCACCGCCGTGCCCGACGGCGTCGAGGTGCTGCACGGCAACCGCGACCCCAACAAGACGGCGGACGCCGACAACGACCCCGAACGCGACGGGCCCAAGGACCCCGCCAGCCCCGTTGGCCTGACGCAACTCGAGGGCAAGTCGTGGGACGCGGTCATCGACACCTCGGGACACTGGCCGCGCATCGTCGGCGCCAGCGCCTCGCTGCTCGCGCCCAGCGTCCAGCAGTACGTCCACATCTCGTCCATCTCGGCGTACGCCAAGTCCGACGTCCCCGACGCCGACGAGACCTCCGCCACCGCCACCCTCGCCGACCCGACCACCGAGGATTTCGGCCCCGGCTTCGAGAACTACGGCGGCGGCAAGGCGCTCGCCGAGGCCGCCGCGGAGAAGGCCATGCCCGGGCGCGTCACGGTCCTGCGCCCCGGCTACATCGTCGGCCCGCGCGACACCTCGCGCCGGTTCCTCTATTGGCCCGTGCGCGCGACGCGCGGCGGCACGATGCTCGTCCCCGGCAAGCCCTCCGACCCCATTCAGGTCATCGACGTGCGCGATGTCGCCGAGTTCATCCTGCTCTGCATCGAGCGCAAGACGATGGGCGTGTTCAATGTGATCGGCCCCGAGAAGCCGCTGGACATGGCCGGCTTCATCGCGGCGTGCATCAAGGGCGCCAAGGGCGACGCGACGCCCGCGTGGGTCCCCGCGGAGTTCCTGCAGAAACAGGGCGTCGAGGCGGGGTTCCCTCTGTGGGCGCCGCCCGAGGGCGAGACCGCGGGCTTCCACCGCCAGAGCATCGCCAAGGCCCTCAAGGCGGGCCTGACCTGCCGCCCGCTCGAGGACACCGTCCGCGCCACGCTCGCGTGGCACGCCAGCCTCCCGGCCGACCTCCAGAAGGGCATCCTGCCCGAGATCCTCGCGCCCGAGCGCGAGGCGGAGATCGCCGCGGCATGGAAGACGGAATCGGGCGGCTGACGCTGGCGACCGTCGCTCAGCAGGACGTGCCGAACGCGCCGAGCACGATGTTGAGGTCGATGAAGTCGCACACGCCGTCGTGGTTCACGTCGCCCGCCAAGCCGGGCCCTGCCTGCCCGAAGTCCGACAGAACCAGGTTGAGATCGAGGAAGTCGACGACGTCATCGCCGTTGGCGTCGCCCGGGCAGGGCGCGTCGAGCGGCGTGAGCCAGAACCCGCCGCGCACCTCGAACGCCCCCGAGGCGCTGGCGCTGGCGTCGTGCTGGCCGATCGTGCCGTTCACCACGAAGAGCGGCTCGGCGCCGTCGGGCGGCGAACCTGTTGCAGCGCTGGAGCCCCCGCCGCCGTCGACGGTGGACCAGCCGATGTTGATGTCGGGCTCACCCTGCTCGTACCAATGCAGAACGGCGACCTCCGAGTCGCCCGCGAGGATGTCCGTGTCGCCGTCCGCGTCGAGGTCGCCCGCCGCGACCGAGGCGTGGCCGGTGGTGTTCGCCTCGATGACCCGCTCAATGAACTCGGGGATCGTCTGCCCGTCGTTCTCGTACCAGGCGACGCCCTTGCCCGCGCCGAACGAGACGACGATGTCGAGGCGCGAGTCGCCGTTTACGTTCGCCGCGCACACGCCCGACGGGCCCGCGAGGTTGAACGTGAAGAGGGCGGGCGTGAACATGCCCGGGTTCGCGGTGTTGTTTCGGAACCACCGGAGTCCGGTGGGCGTGGCGAGGATGACGTCGGGCCGGGCGTCGCCGTTGAGGTCCGCCGCGCAGACGCGCCCGTTCGCGGTGGGGGCGCCGCCGACGATGCGCTGCACCCATGTGATGGCCTCGGGGGCGCCGTCGGCTGTCGCCGTGTTCTCGAACCAGAGGAGCGCCGGGACCTCGGAGTTGTAACCCACGACATCGGTGCGTCCGTCGCCGTTGAGGTCCGCCGCGGCGACGCTCGAGCAGCCAACCGCAAGGCTCGACACCGTGCGGCGCGTGAACGCGGGGGGGCTGGCGCCGTTGCTCTCAAACCAGTAGATCGTGTTTGCCGTGACCGCCGCCGCGACGAAGTCGGGGTCGGTGTCGCCGTCGATATCCGCGACGATGACGCCCGCGGCGCCGGGCACGGCGGAGGATGCGATCCGCTCCGTCCAGACCGGCGGCGAGCCGGGGCCCTGTTCGAACCACGAGATCTTGTTCGCCCCGGAATCGCTGACGATCACGTCGAGCGCCGCGCTGCCCCCGATGTTCGCCACGGCCACGCCCGTCGGCAGGGCCAGAGCGACGGAGATCGAGAGGTCGGTGAAGGTCGGCGGCGAGCCGCCCTCGTTGCGCGCCCACGCGACCTTGCCGGGCGAGACCGCGACGGCGTCGGCGCCGCCGAGTCCGTCGATGTTCGCGATCGCGACCGCCGGAGCCGTCCCGAAGGCCGGCGCGACGACGCGCGGGTTGAAGTAGGTCTGGGCGAACGCGCCCGTGGCGCAGAGGCCGACGGCGCCGAGGGCAAGGGTCCGCACGTTCAGATTCCGCGTCCGCCGCATGATCCTCTCCTCTTGGGCGAATTCCGGCCGAATGCTACGCGCGCCGAAGGCGGGCCCCGAGAGACCCATTGCCGCAGGGGTGTATCGGCCCAAAGCCGCCCCGACTCGCCGCTGCCCGCCCAAGGCCGGGCCGATCGCCCGTCGCCGGGCCTCGCCGATAACGCGCCGGCCCCGCGCAGCCGCGCCAGTCGTCGCCGCCATCCCCTTTCGGGACCCCAACCCAGGGGCAACGATTGCACGCCAGCCGGACGCATCGGACCTCTCCCTTGAAGCGCCATCTCCCGGCGCCCCGACAGGAGGTCCGATGACGACTCGAGTCTTTGCCGCGGCGATGGGCTTGGCGCTGGGTGCGACCGCGGGCGCGACGGTGTTCAACGACGCCTTCGACGCCTACACCCCGGGCGCACAGATGCACGGCGTCAACGGCTGGAAGGGCTGGGACAACCTGGCCGGCGCCGGCGCGCTGGTCTCGAGCGCCCGGGCGTACTCTGGCTCAAACTCGCTGCACGTCACCGGCGCGACGGACTTGGTGCACGAGCATTCCATCGTCACCGGCTCGTGGTCGTACACCGCGAAGCAGTGGATCGACTCGGGCGCCGCCGGCGTGTCGTACTTCATCGTCATGAACACGTACGCGGACGGCGGCAACAGCGACTGGCAGTGGTGGTCCAGCCAGCTGAAGTTCGACCTCGGCGCCAACACGGTGCGCGACGACCTGCGCTCGGGCTCGAACAGAGTGACGCTCAGGCGGGATCAGTGGGCCGAGGTGCGCGTCGACATCGACCTCGACGCAAACACCATGTCGTCGTACTACGACGGCTCGCTGATCTACAGCGGCTCGTGGACGCAGGGCTCGCGCAGCGCCCGGCGCATCGGTGCGCTCGACCTCTACGCCGGCTCGGGCTCGTCGTTCTACGACAACGTGAGCCTGGCGCAGGTCCCCGCGCCGTCCGCCGCGAGCCTGCTCTTTCTCGGCGCCGCGGTCGCCGCCGGCCGGTCTCGCGTCGCGCCGCGTCGGTGATGCTCCCCGCTACTTGCCTGTCATCTGCTTGATCCCGATCACCGTGGCGCTCATGGCGATGATCGCCTTGATGAGCCCCTCGCCGGCGATCAGCCCTGAGGCCAGCGCCACGCTGAATTTCCGCTCCGAACTCTTGTGGAGCAGGCCCCACACCCACGCCACGACCGCGCCCGTCGCGAAGCCGAGCGCGCTCGAGAACGGGATCACCCACGCCAGACCCAGGCCCATGGCCGAGGGCAGGTACTTGCGGCCCTTGACGGGCGTCAGCTTCTCGATCAGGGGCAGCAGCACGCCGACGATGGCGCCGACGAGGATCAGCCACCGAGCCGAGACGGGCAGCTGATCGAAGCCCTGCGTCAGGATCTTCGTGACCGCGTACCACTGCATCGTGGCGGGCTTGGCGAACTTGTCCAGCGCCTCGAAGTTGGGAACCATCAGGTACCAGGCGGGCACCACCGCGAGTGTCCCGAAGAAGCAGCCCACCAGCTGCGCCAGGAACTGCTTGCGCGGGTTCGCCCCGAGCATGTAGCCGCCCTTGAGGTCCGTCAGCAGGTCCGCCGCGCCGATCGCGGCGTTCGCGGCCACGCCCGCGGCCGCCACGTTCGGGATCGTCTGCTTCGGCGCCAGCACGGCGAAGGTGAGCTGCATCACCTTGCCCATGGCGCCGATGGGCGTCGTGTCCGTCTCGCCGGTGGCGCGGCAGGCGACCAGAGCCAGCACGAACGAGAGCGCGATGGCGAACGCGCCCAGCAGCGGCGAGATCTGGAACGCGAGGTACTGCAGCGCGACCAGCGCCACCCCGATCGGGATCAGCCCGATCACGAGCCACGCCATCGGCACCTCGATGCGCTCCGCGATGGCGCGAGACTCGGGCGTGAGGCCGAGGGCGTCCTCCGGGTCGTCGCCGCGCCGAAAGAGCGAGAACGACCGCGCCACGGTCTTCCACGAGAGCGCAACCGTCGTCAGCGACGCGAAGACCATCACCGCCGTGCCGCCCCATAGCCCCCAATGGATCACCTGGTAGACCGTGCCGCGCCCGACCAGTTTGACCGACGGGATGTACCCGGGGTCCGCGGCGTGCTGCGTGTCCATCGCGATCATCCACGGGCCGATCACGCAGAAGAGCAGCAGCGCGCCGCCGAGCATCGACAGGCACGCGCGCAGACCGGTGATGATGCCGGCGGCGATGAGCAGGGTCGAGATCTCGAAATTGAACGCCGGCAGGCCGAACACGCCCTTGGCCGGGTCCTGCTCGGCGAGCGTCAGGTCGCCCCCGCTGGTCACCCTCGCGAAGCCGTGCTCCGGCAGCGCCTCGGGCAGGCGCGGCGACACGCCGATCATGGACTGGATGCGCGCGAACGTCGAGTCCAGGCGGGCGAGGATGCCCTCGGGCGTGTTGAAGATGCCCATCAGCACGCCGGCCACGATGCCCGTCACCAGCACCCACGCCTTCTGCACCGCCTCGCGCCCCTCGCTGTAGAGCGACTTGAGCGTCGTCGCCGCGGCCATGCCCGTCGGGAAGCGCAGCATCTCTCGGTTGATCATCTGGCGCTTGAGCGGGATGGCGAGAAAGACGCCCAGCGCCGCGGTGAACAACGTGAACAGGGCCACGACCCAGATGGGCTGCGCGGTGAGGTTGCTGATGTTGGCCGGCGCGTCCGACGTGCCGCCCGATTCGGGCGACTCGGCCTTCAGCATGAGCAGCGTGCCGAACATGGTCGCGAGAGTCGAGCCCGTCGAGTACCCCGCCGCCGAAGCCGTGGACGCCATGCAGTTGTTCTCGAGGATCGACATCTTCGAGAGGCTGCGGAGCGAGAGCAGGCGCATCGCGCCCCAGATGACGTACGACATCACGCACGCCGTCACCACCACGCCGAACGCCCAACCGATCTTCAGAGTCGTGTAGAGGTTTGAGGCCGACATCAGCATCCCCAGCAGCGCGCCCATCAGCACGGCGCGGAACGTCAACTGGGGCATGCTGTCGCCCTTGTACACGTGCTTGTACCACCAGTCCTCGCGCTGCTCGGCCGTCGCGCCCTCCGGCAGCGCGGGCGCGCCGGGGTTGGGGAGGAACTCGGTCGGTCCGGCCTCGATCGGCTCGCTCATGGGCGCTCCAGCCATCGCACACACCTCCGGCCGCGCGGGCACGCGGCGTACACCTCGGGGCGCCGACCCCGTCGGCGCGCCCCGCGAACGTCGGCCCCGGACGGGTCGGACCTCCACAAAGTACCGGCCGGCGCCACCCCGCGCCGCGGCAAGGGGGACGCCCGGCGCCCGGGCACGCGTCCGTTCCGCCCGTCCTTC
>CAYVSR010000075.1:0-9133 GCA_964453125.1 uncultured Phycisphaeraceae bacterium
TGGGCGCGGGGGGCGCCAAGCAGAGCGCCGAGACCCCGCGCACCGATCGCGACCTCTCGATGGGCTTCGTCCTCCTGGGCATGCTCGCGCTGCTCGGCGCGCTGATGTTCTCACCCGCGGTGCACGTCTCGTTCCTCGGGGCGCTGCTGATCCTCGTCTTCGGCTTCCTGTTCGTCACCGTCTCGTCGCGACTCACCGGCACCATCGGGTCGTCATCCAACCCGATCTCGGGCATGACGGTCGCCACCCTCCTCTTCACCTGCCTCATCTTCCTCGCCCTGGGCATGACCAGCCCGATGGATCGCGTCGCGGCCCTCTCCATCGCCGCGGTGGTCTGCATCGCCTCCTCCAACGGCGGCACGACCTCGCAGGACCTCAAGACGGGCTTCCTCGTCGGCGCCACGCCCCGCTCGCAGCAGATCGGCATCCTCATCGGCGCGCTCACCAGCGCCCTGGTGATCGGCGGCACGCTGAAACTCTTCAACGACGCGACCACCATCAACGCCGCGCGAGAGTTCCCCGCCGTCACCGGGCCCGCCGAGCAGTTCGCCGGCGCCAAGCAGCGCCTCGTCGGCGCCGAGCGCTCGCGCGACGCCAACGAGTACAACGTCGTGCACTACACGCAGGAGTCCGCGCCGCGCGACGAGGCCGGCGCCTTCGTCGTCCCCCCGGGCAAGTACCTCGTCGACGACGCGGGCAAGATCAAGTACCTCGTCGATCCCGGCATCAACGGCGTGCTCACCCACCGCGATCCCGCGCCCGGCTCGCCCCCGGGGACGCTCGGCGAAGAGGTCAAGAAGTTCGACGCCCCCAAGGCCCGGCTCATGTCGCTCATCATCGACGGCATCCTCACCCAGAAACTCCCCTGGGGGCTCGTGCTGCTGGGCGTGTTCATCGCCCTCACGCTCGAGATGGCCGGGATCTCGTCCCTGCCCTTCGCCGTGGGCGTCTATCTCCCGCTCAGCGCCAGCACGCCGATCTTCCTCGGCGGCATGGCGCGCTGGTTCGTCGAGCGCCGCTCGAAGAAGATGAGCGACGCCGAGAGCGACTCCTCGCCCGGCGTGCTGCTGTCCTCGGGGCTCATCGCCGGCGGGTCGGTGGCGGGCATGGCGCTGGCGATCAGCGCCGGGTTCTTCCCCAACGTCGTCGAGACCTGGAACCTCAGCACGGCGCTCCCGGCGATCGCCAGGAACAACGGCGTCGCCGTCGGCGCGTTCCTCGCCCTCGCGCTGATTCTCTACCTCGTCGGTCGCGGCAAGCTGCTCGCCGGCCGCGCCGCCTGATCCCCCCGGCGCCTCAGTCGTGCCCGTGGTCGCGCGCGTCGGAGCCGGCGCCCGCGTTGGTCTTCGTCGGCGCGGCCGCCCCGTGGCCCCTGCCCTCCGCCTTCGCGAGGATGCCGGACTGCGAGGGGTGCTCGCCCAGGAACTGCACGCGACCGTTCGCGATGTCGTACACCGCGCCGACCACCGTGGCCTTGCCCCCGGACACCAGCTCACGAACCTCCTCGCTGCCGGCGAGCAGGTCCTCGATGCTCTGCCACACGTTCTGCGTGACCGCCTCTCGCACCAGGTCGTCGCCCGCGCGGTCCGCGCGCCGGGCCCGCGCCACCGCCGGCCCGATGTTCGCCACCAGCGCAGGAATGCTCCCGCCGACCTTCGCGTCCTCGCACACCGCCTTCACGGCGCCGCAGGACGTGTGCCCGAGCACCACGATCAGCGGCGTGTGCAAATGCCCGGCGGCGTACTCGACGCTCCCGATCTCGTCGGTGTCGCACACGTTGCCCGCCACGCGCACCACGAACAGGTCGCCGATGCCCTGATCGAACAGCATCTCGACCGGCACACGCGAGTCGGCGCACGCCACCACCGTCGCGAACGGCTGCTGGCCCTTGGCCGTCTCAAGCACGCGCGCGATGTCGCGGCGCGGCGCCTTGGCCTTGCCCGACGCGAAGCGCGAGTTGCCCGCGCGCAGCGACTTGAGAGAGCCGTCCGGCGTGCGCGCCGGCTCGGTCCCGGGGGCCGCCGCGTGGGCGGCGTCGGCGGGAGCGTTGGCCGCGTCGTTCCCGTGACCGCTCGTCGGCGCGTTCGCGGGGGCGTTCGCGGGCGATGGTGCGGCCTTCGGGCTCTCGTGCGCGTCGGCCGGCGCATCGTGCTTCGGCGCAGGCGCGGGGCGTTCGGCGCGGCCGGGGCCCGGGGGCACGCTGGCGCCCACGAGGGTGATGGTGGCGGCGAGGAACATCGTCGTGGTCATCGGGGGCGTCTCCGTGTGCCTGAACGTGCCTGTCATGCCGGGCCGGAATCAGCGGCGTCGCCGGACGCACGCGCGAGCCGGGGCCGCTGGCGCCGCCCGCGACGGGGCGGGCGCGTCCGGTTGTAATCGTCCCGACCGGCCCGACTGTTCAGCCTCCCGTGACATCCCTCGAGCACGGGCCCGAGGCGCGCCACGGTTATCGGCGCTTCGCGCCCGGCGCGGGGGGCGTGGGCGCCGGCGCGTCCGGCAGGCGCTTGGAGAGCAGCCAGCCGAGTTCCTCGCTGTGTCGCCAGCGCGCGAGGCCGAGGTAGATGGCCGCGCCGCCGACGCACGACAGGCCGAGGCGAAGCGCCGTCATGCGGAGCGAGGTGTCTGAAGGCATGATCTCCATGAGCGCAACGACGCCAAAGCCCATGGCGAGCGTGTAATCGAGCGTGGCTCCCCCGCCGCGCATCGCCGACGAATCGAGTAGCTTGCCGTCGGCCATGAACGACCTCGCGGCGCGCACCAGCAGCAGGAACTGGATGACCGACGACGCCGCGGTGGACCAGCCGAACGCGGCCTCCCCCACCCCCGGGACCCAGATGAGCGTGACGTTGCCGATCAGGTTGATGGCGATGCACTTCACCGAGATCCACACCGGGGTCTTGGTGTCGCCTCGCGCGAAGAACGCACGGGTCAGCACCTGGTTGGCCGAGAACGCCCACACCGAGACCGCGTACCCCACCAGGATCGCCGCGGAGCGGCGCACGCCCTCCTCGCTGAAGTTCACGCCGCGGAACAGCACGCGCGCGAGGTCCTCCCCCACCAGCACGAGGCCCACCGAGGCTGGCAGCGAGATGAACAGGCTGAGCCGCAGCCCGCGGCGCAGCATGGCTGAGAAGAGCGCCTGGTCCGTCGCGGCGCGGGAGAGCGCCGGGAACACCGCCGTGGCCACCGCGATCCCGAAAACGCCCAGCGGGAACTGGTAGAGGCGCTGGGTGTACTGCAAGATGCCGTTGGTCGCGCCGTCGAGCGGGTAGACGAAGCCGAGGAACGTCGCCGGGCCGTCCTCCCTCGAGGACCACATGCTGTAGGTGGCGATGATCCCGTCGAACACACTGCTCAGCTGGAGCGCGCCCAGGCCGATCAGCGCCGGCACGAACCGCGTGAGCATCCGACGCGCGTTCTCGCCCACGCCGTCGAACTGGCGCGTCCATCGCACGTGCCGGCGCAGCGCCGCCGCGAACGTCAGCGCCATCGCCGCCCCGGACAGCACCACTCCGCCCCCCACCACGTACGACGTCTGCGTCGGCGTCAGGTCGAACGAGACATACGCCACCGTCGTCACCGCGATCATCACCGTGTTCAGGATGATCGCCCCGCCCGTCGAGATCCCGAACCGCCCGTGCGTCTGGAGCATCCCCGCGAACACCGCCGAGATGCACACCAGCGGCATGTAGGGCAGCATCAGCATCGTCAGCGACAGCATCAGCCGCCGCTCGTCGGTGTGGTCCGCGAGGAACAGGACCGCCATCAGGACCGACTCGAGGAGCAGCGTCAGCGCCGTCATCACGCCCAGCGCGATCACCACCGTCAGCGACGCGAACCGCGCCGCCTTCTGCTCGTCCTTGTCCACCAGCGCGGCGTATTCCGGGATGAACGCCGCCGTCAGCGCCCCCTCCCCGAAAAGACGCCGGAACACGTTGGGGATCATGAACGCGAAGTTGAACGCCGACGACACGTTGCTGTCGCCGAGCACCCGCGAGAGCGCGCCGTCCCGGAACAGCCCGCCGAACCGGCTCACCAGCGTCACCAGCGCGATGACCCGCACCGCCGAGAGCACGCCGTGGTGCGCCTCGTCCTGACGCCGCTGCGCCGCCTCGCCCGTGGCCCCGGACGCACCGGCGGCAGGGACCGCGCCCCCCGCGTCCCGCGTGCGCGCCGCACCCTCGCTCGACTCGTCCGCCCTGGCGCTCAAGCGTCGCAGCGTACCCGCTCGCGCCGCTCGTGGCGCCCTGCGGCCAGGCCCGTCACCGCGCGCCCGAGCCCGAAGCCGGCGCCGCGTGTCCCGACGCCGTCACCCGAACCTCCGGCTTCGCGCCGCCTCGCAGGGCCCGCAGCGCGTCCCATTCTCGGGCAAAAGTTTCCGCCAAGGCCCGGTAGTCGGATGCGCCAGACGCCGTCGGCGCATATTCGTAAATGGTCTGCCCGAACGACGGCGCCTCCGCCAGTTTCACGTTCCGGCGGATCGCCGGGCGCAAGACCCGCGCGGCCTTCCACGGCACGTCCGTCTCCCGCGCCCCCTCAAAGAACGCCTCCAGGTCCGCCACGACCTCCTTCGAGAGCTTCGTCGCCTCCTCGTGCATGCACAGCACCACGCCCGAGATCCGCAGGCGCGGGTTCACCTCTTTCCCCACCAGCCGGACGGTCTCCATCAGCCTGCCCACCCCCTGCAGCGCAAGGAAGTGCGCCTGCATCGGCGCGATCACCTCGCGCGCCAACGCCAGCGCGTTCAGGGTCAGCAGCCCCAGCGAAGGCGGGCAGTCGATCAGCACGAACTCGAATCGATCCAGGAACGGCGCGACCGCCCGCTCCAGGCGCCGCTCGCGGTCCGGGGCCCCGGCCAGGTCCGTCTCCGCCGCGGCGAGGTCCACGTCCGCCGGCAGCAGCCAGAGGTTGTCGCGGGCGCGAACCAGGGCGTCGCGCGCCCGCGCGGGGTCCAGCAGCGCGTCGTACACCGTCGGCCCATCCGCGCCCGCCACGCCCAGGTGCGCCGTCGCGTGCCCCTGTGGGTCGAGGTCGATCAGCAGCGTGGGCCGCCCCAGCAGCGCCAGCCCCGCGGCGAGGTTCACCGTGGTGGTCGTCTTCCCCACCCCGCCCTTCTGGTTGATCATGGCGACCACCCGCGTGAGCGGGAACGGGCCTCCCCCGACCGCGACCTCCGTGTGCGCAGGCGACATCGGGCCCAGTGTAGCGGCGCGTACCATCCCGGCGTGCCCGCAATCGTCGACGACGCGGTCGTGCTCCGGGTGTGGGAGTTCTCCGAGACCTCCCAGACGGCGGCGTTGTTCACTCGCGCTCACGGCAACGTGCGCGCCCTCGCCAAGGGCTCGCGCCGACCCAGGGCTCCCTTCTCCGGAGGCCTCGACCTGCTCACCCGGGGCGAGGCGGTCTACTACGCCCGCGCCGGGTCCGACCTCGTCACGCTCGCCGAGTGGGACCTGCGCGAGGTGTTCTGGAGCGCCCGGCGCCGCCTCGACTCGCACGCGGTCGCGCTGCACGTGATCGACCTCTGCGCCCGCTTCATCCAGGACCATGACCCGCACCCGGCGCTGCACGACGCGTTGCTGGCGGCGCTGCGCTCGATCGAGGCCGGCGACGACCACGCGCTGGCGCTCCTGCGCTTCCAATGGGCGCTGCTGCGCGAGACGGGCTTTCTGCCCGAGGTGCGACGCGACGTGGCCACCGGCGGCGCGCTCGGCCCGGGCCGGACGTACGCGTTCGACTCCCACCGGGGCGGCCTGACGCGCGACGCCGCCGCCGCCGCCGCGCCCGGGCCGACGTGGCGGGTGCGCGCCGAAACCGTCGAGGCGCTCCGCTGGCTGGACGAGCCGGATAACCGCCCGACACCCCCCGAGCGCGAGACCGTCCGGCGCGCGGTTCGCCTGCTTTCCGAGCACGTTTCGACCGTTCTGGGTCGCGCGCCCGAGACCATGGCGGGCGCGCTCGGCGCGATCTGAGCGCGCCGGAATCCGGCGTAACCCTGCTTCTTGGGGTTGAAGTCGGAGAAGCGTATCTCCGATCTAAGTCCTTGCCGTCCAAGTCGCCGGCAACATCGTCGTGGAACTCAGGCTGTTCTTTCGCGCCTGGAGGGCGTTGGTCGACATGCACGCAGCCCGTCTCGAAAAGGTCCTGGCGGCGCCGAGACTCCCGTCTCTGCCGACTGTCGCCATGCGCGTCATCGAACTCACCGAGCGGCCCGACGTGTCGCTCAAGGAACTCGCGCAGACCATCCAGAACGACCAGGGCCTGTCAGCAAAGGTGCTGAAGACGGTCAACTCGTCGTTCTACGGCCTGCCAAGGAAGTGCTCGACGATCAACCAGGCGATGGTCGCGCTGGGCATTCACGCGGTCAAGACGCTCGCCCTCGGCTTCAGCCTCGTAAACATGATCAAGGACGGGCAGGGCGAGGGCTTCGACTACGCCGATTACTGGCGGCGCGGCGTGTACACCGGTGTGGGCGCCCGCATCATCGCCTCGAGCGCGAAGCTCGGCGTCGACCCCGAGGAGGTCTTCCTCGCCGGCATCCTGCAGGACGTCGGCATGGTCGCGCTCTTCCAGGCGTTCGGCGAGGAATACCTGAGCGTGCTCCGCGCCGCGGGGGGCAGCCACCGCGCCCTCGCCGGTCAGGAACACAAGACCCTTGAACTCACGCACGCGGAGGTGAGCGCCGAGTTGGCGGCCCGCTGGAAGCTGCCCGAGTCGCTCCTCGCGCCCATCAAGTTCCACGACCGCCCCGGCTCGGGCCCGCCCGAGCACGTCAACGCCATCCGCTGCCTCGCGCTGGGCAACATCGCCGCCGAGGCCCTCGCCGACCACGACATGCCCGCGAACCTCGCCCGGTTCCGCGACAAGGCCTCGCAGTGGTTCGCGCTCGACGCGACCCAGAGCGAAGACCTGCTCAAGCGCATCGGCGTCGCCTCCAAGGAGCTCGCGAGCGTGCTCCGCGTCGACGTCGGCTCCGCCCCTCCCGCCGAGGAGATCCTGGCGCGCGCCAGCGAACAGCTCGTCTCGATCTCGATGCAGACCGAGCGCCAGGCCGAATCGCTCGCGCAAGAGAACGCCGAACTGCAGCGCGCCGCCGTCACCGATTCGCTCACCGGCGCCGCCAATCGCAAGCGTTTCAACGAAGCCATCGGCGAGACGTTCGAGGGCGCGCGCTCGGACCTCGTCGCCGGCGCCGTCTCCGTCCTCTTCTTCGACGCCGACAAGTTCAAGAACGTCAACGACTCCCACGGCCATCAGGCCGGCGACCTCGTGCTCATCGAGCTCGCCGCGCGCATGCGACAGCAGTTCGAGCCCGAGGGCGGGATCGTCTGCCGCTACGGCGGAGAAGAGTTCGCGGTGATCCTGCCCGGCAAGGCACGGGCCGACGCCGCCCGCGTCGCCGACGCCTTCCGCCAGCACCAGGCGTCGACGCCCATCGACATCTCGCAGGCCGGCGCCGCCGTGAAGGAGCTGACCGTCACCGTCAGCATCGGCGTCGCGGGCATCGACCCGACCTGTCTCGACGCCTTCCCCACCGCCGAGTCGATGGTCCGCGCCGCCGACCAAGCCGTGTACGCCGCCAAGGGATCCGGCCGCAACTGCGTCCGTGTGTTCAACCCCAAGCCGAAGGTCATCCCGACCGCGGCGTGACCGCTAGCCGTGCATCTCCCCGAGCAGGGCGCGCACCGCATCGCCGGGACGCTCCGCCGCGCACACGCACGAGCACACCGCCACGCCCCTCGCGCCCGCCGCCGCGACCGACGCGACGTTCGAGGGCGTGACGCCCCCGATCGCGAGATGCGGGGGTAGCGCAGGCTCATGCTCGGCGTACGCGCGCATCAGCCCGAGCCCGGCGATCGAATCCTTGCGCTTGGTGGCCGTCTCGAACATCGCGCCCACGCCGCAGTAGTCCGCGCCGTCGCGCAGCGCCGCCCGGGCCTCGTCGATGGTCGAGGCGGAGACGCCCACGAGCAGACGCTCGCCGGCGATCGCGCGCACGTCGGCCACGCGCAGATCGCGCTGCCCCAGGTGCACGCCGTCGGCGCCCGCCAGCATCGCGATGTCCGCCCGGTCGTTGACGATCACCGCGGCTCGCCCGCGCGCCACGCCGATCAGCGCCAGCGCCCGCGCCAGCAGGTCGCGATCGGTCGAGGACTTCTCACGCAGTTGCAGGCAGTCGGCGCCCGCATCAAGCGCAGCGCGAGCCACATCGAGCCACGGCCTCGCGCAGTTCGACTCGGTCAGGATCACGCACAGGCGCCACTGGGGCGCCCGCGCCCCCGCCATCGCCAGCCCCAGGCGCTTCTCCGCGTCGTACACGCGGTACCGCAGCGCCTCGAACCGCCCGTAAGCCCCCGCCTCCGCGCGCCGCGCGTGAGCCGCGTCTCCGGCGATCGCGGTCTTCGAGGCGTCGCCCGCGCCCAGCGTCTTCGCGCACTCTTCGATCACCCGCATCGCCTCGCCCGCCCGTTTCCCGGCGGCGATCACCACGTCGCGCAGCCCGACGCGCCGCCCCTCGGCGTCCGTCGTGACACGCGTGCCCACGTCCCCCGGCGTGTCGCGGCTCGCCAGCAGCGCCGCGCCGTCCACCGGCAACGCCGCCAGCGTCTCGCGCAGCGCGTGCCGGATCTCCTTCAGCTCCCGCGTGAGCGCTTCATCTCCCAGCGCGAACCGCGCCGCGTCTTCCATCACGCGCAGCGCCTCCCGCGCCCGGTTCGCGTTCGCGTCGATCATGCGGGCGATGGCGTTCACCGAGGCATTCTAGGGAGAACAAAAGTGAAAAAAGGAAAGTGAAAAAAGGAAATCAGAACCCCCTTCCCCTGCGCGAATGGTCTTCTTTCCGATTTTCACTTTCCGCTTTCCGCTTTCTCACCCCCGCAGCGCCCGGTCCAGGTCCTCCGTCAGATCGTCCGGGTCCTCGATGCCGATGCTCAGGCGCACCATCGTGTCGGAGATCCCCAGCGTCTTGCGCTGGTCCGGCGGCACGCTCGCGTGTGTCATGATCGCGGGGTGCTCGATCAGGCTCTCGACGCCGCCGAGACTCTCGGCAAGCGCGAAGATGCGCACGCGCTCCAGAAACTTCCGCGCGTCATCCAGCCCGCCGCGCAGGTACGCCGTGATCATCCCCCCGCCG
>CAYVSR010000076.1:0-9124 GCA_964453125.1 uncultured Phycisphaeraceae bacterium
GCTTGGCCTCGTTGACAACGAGGGCGCGACCGCCGACCTGCTTGCCGTTCATGGCGTTGATGGCGTTCTGGCCCGCGCTGTCGTCCATCTCGACGAACCCGAAGCCGCGGCTGCGCCCGGTCTCGCGGTCCATCACCACCGAGGCGCTCATGACGGCGCCGTGCTCCTCGAACTGCTGGCGCAGCTCGGCGTCGTTGACGCTGAAGGGCAGATTCCCGACATAGATCTTCATGACCGACCGGATCCTTCCAAGCCCGAGAGAGACACCTGCCACGGAACCGGAGAGCGACTTCGGGCCTGAGGAAATCCGCGTCGGTCCTGACTCCGGCCGCCCCGCGACAATTCGGGTCTGACGCCGGCTCGAACCCCATGATACCAGCCTGTTTCCCCGTGCAACCCCGCGCGCGGGCCCCGCGGACACCGGGGTCCGGCAGGGTCAGAACGGGCGACTCCCTCCGCGCCGGCGCCGACTCAACCCGCTCCGGTTTCCCAATTATCCGCCGTAGACTCCGGCGCGCCGCCCGCCCCCCGTTCACGGGCGCGCCGCCTCTCTTTCCCGACCCATGCGACTGCCCCTCCGCTGGAAACTCGCGCTCGCCGTCGGCCTGCCGATGCTCGCCTTCGGCGGCGTGACAACATGGTTCGGCCACCAGCGCCTGCGCGCCGAGGCGTTCGAGGCGACCGAGACCATGGCCGCGGAACGCGCCGCCAGCATCGCCGGGCGGTACGACGTCGAACTCGCGTCCGTCGCGCAGGTGGCCAAGTCCGCCGCGAGCTTCATCTCGGCCCACCCGGACCTCACCGACTCCGAGGTCTACGAGATCGCCAGCCGCAACGTGATGCAGCACGCGCTGATCTACGGCTCGTGCATCGCGTTCGAGCCGGAGCCCGCGCGGGCCCGCTTCGCGCCGTACGCGTACCGCGCCCGCGCGCTCTCGGGCGCGACCGGCGCGCCGGCGCTGGCCCGGCTCGACGTCGCCGACGTCTACGACTACACCAGCGACCGGTGGGACTGGTACACCATCCCCCGTCAGATCGGCGAGGGGGTGTGGACCGAGCCCTTCTTCGACGAGGGCGCGGGCAACATCCTCATGTGCACGTACACCGCGCCCTTCTTCCGGCGCGACGGCAGCTTCCGCGGCGTTGCGACGGTGGACGTGCCCCTCGACGAACTCCAGACCGCGCTCGACCGCGGACGCAAGACCTTCTCTCGGATCGGGCGCACCGAGGCGTTCATCATCCTCAGCCGGCGCGGCATGCTCCTCTCGTCGGAGGACAAGAAAGCCGTCGGGACAATCAACGTGTTCGACTGGGCCCGCTCGATCAAGCGCGAGGACCTGATCGAACTGGGCCAGAAGATGATCGCCGGCAAAAAGGGCACCGCGCGCCTGCCCGGCTGGGGGCCAAACCCCGTCACCGGCCGACCCGACGGGAACAAGCAGTTCCTGTACTACGCGCCCATCCCTTCCACGGGCTGGTCGCTCGCGGGCGGGCTGGACGAGCCCGAGATCATGGCCCCGGTGTACGCCCGGCTGCGCGACCGCGCGCTGGCGTTCGGTGCGCTCACCGCCATCGCCGTGGGCGTCTCGGTGTTTCTCGCCAACCGGGTGTCGCGCCCGATCACGCGCCTCTCCGCCGCGGTGCGCGAGCTGGGCGCCGGCAATCTCGAGGCCCGGGCGTCGTCGGTGGACACCGGCGACGAGATCGGCGACCTGGCGCAGGCGTTCAACTCGATGGTCGGCGAGCTGCGGGCGCATATCGACGCGCTCACCGAAGAGAGCGCCAAGCGCGAGGCTGTGGAGTCGGAACTGCGCGTCGCGCGCGTGATTCAGGAGTCCCTCCTGCCGCGCGTCTTCCCGCCGTTCCCGCACCGCGACGAGTTCGACCTGCACGCCGTGGTCGCCCCCGCCCGGTACGTCGCCGGCGATTTCTTCGACTTCTTCTTCCTCGACGAGCACCGGCTGGCGCTGATCGTGGCGGACGTCAGCGGCAAGGGCGCCCCCGCCGCCGTGTACATGGCCGTCACGCGCACCATCCTTCGCGATCTGCTGCGCGACTCCCCCGACGCCGGCCCCGGCGCGGTGCTCACGGAGGCCAACAAGCGCCTGCTCGAGCAGAACACCCACGGCATGTTCGTGACGCTCTGGCTCGGCATCTACGACACTCGGGTCGGCGAGGTCCGGTACGCCAACGCCGGCCACCCGCACCCCTACCTCGTCTCGGGCTCGGCGCTCGCGGGGGGCTCGGCGAGCGCCGTGAAGTTCGGCGAGGTCACCGGGCCCATCCTCGGCATCCTCGACCTCGCGGAGTACGCCGAGCGCCACGCGCGCCTGGAAACCGGAGAGACGGTCGTTTTCTTCACCGACGGCGTGCCCGAGGCCCGGCGCATCCCCCTCGCGCTCAACAGCGACGCCAGGGTGAACGGCGCGGCCCCCCAGCCCAAGGGTCGCGCGACGGACTTCTACGGCCTCGAGCGATTCGAGCGCCTGCTCACCTCCATCGCCAACACCGTGCCCACCGGGGCCGACCCACTCACCGGCGCCGCCCGCTATTGCGCCCTGATCGTCGAAGAGACCGACCGGTTCCAGTCGAACGAGCGGGCGGACGACGTGACCGTCATGACCCTGCGCCGGGTCCGATAGTCGGGCGCGAAATCGGGAAACTGCGCTTGGAATCGGCGCCCTCTCGTGGCACAATGAGAGACCCCGCGGCCCGCACGCCCCGGGGGAACGCACCAGGGATTGAGAGGAGACCGCCTTGCGCCATCGTGTTGCCCTTCTGCGCCGCCACACGCGGCTCGTCGCCACCGCGCCGCTCGCTCTCCTGTTCGCGCCGGCGCTCGCGCCGCAGACCGCTCGCGCCGAATTGATCTACGGGTACACGAACGGCGGGTCGCTGGTGTCGTTCGACAGCGCGAACCCGAACGCGATCCTCTCGACGAGCACGATCACGGGGCTGGTGGCCGGGGACTCGGTCCGCGCGATCGACTTCGCGTCCGGCTCGCTCTACGCCGTGGGCGCCGCGGGCCGCCTGTACACGCTCAACACCGCGACGGGCGCGGCGACGCAGGTGGGCTCGGGCACGTTCGGCGCGGCGCTGAGCGGCTCGGCGTTCGGGTTCGACTTCGTCGCGGGCGTGGGGCACCTGGTGAGCAACACGGGCCAGCGCATGCGCATCGATCGGCTGACGGGCTTGGCCATCGACACCGACACGATCACGCCCGGCACGCAGATCGACCCGGCGCTGGCGTACGCCGCGGGCGACGCGGCGTTCGGGACCACGCCGCAGGTCACGTCCATCGCGTACGCGCCGCTGCCCGGCGCGGGCGGGCTGGGGCTGTTCGGACTGGACATCAACCTGAACACCATCGTGACCATCGGCGGGCCGACGCAGTCGAGCCCCGCGCACACGCTGGGCGCCCTCGGGTTCGATGCCCAGGTGCGCACCGGGCTCGACTACTCGTTCGCGAGTTCCACGCTGTACGCGTCGTTCTTCCTGCCCTCATCGATGGGCCGCACGTCGCTGTACACCATCAACCAGACGACCGGCGCCGCGACCGTGGTCGGCGCGATCGGGACCGGTGGCGGGCTGCAGATCGACGGCATCGCGGTCGTGCCCGTGCCCTCGCCGGGCGGCGCGGGAGCGCTGGCGCTCGCGTGCGCGGCGCTGATGGCTCGGCGAAGACGCGCGAACTGAAGGGTCGTTCACCCCACCTCGCCCGCGGACACCGGCTCGGGATCGGCGAGGCGGTCGTCCGGCTCGCGCGCCGGGCGATGGGCGCGCGCGGTCAGGCCGCGCAGGAAGCCCGGCGCCCGCTCGTAGCCGGGGTCGCCCGGGCGCAGGCCGTCGATCTCCGGCGTGCGATGGATCAGCAGCCACACCGCGCACGCCGAGAGCGCCAGGGCGCACAGGCCAACCCCCCACTGCACGGCGTGTCCGGCGCGCGTAATCGCCTGCGTCCCGAGCGCCGCCGCGCTCACGCCCATGCCCGCGACGGTTTCCCCAACGGACGCAGCCCCCGACGCCGGAGCGTTCGACGTCGGCGCGCCCGACGCGATGACCGGCGCCACTCGCAGCGTCAGTTCGCCCACCACCGACATGATCAGCGCCCCGATCGGCGTCGCGCCGAACGACGCGGTGTTGAAGATCGAGAGCACACGCCCGCGCATCGCGTCGGGCGCCAGCAGCTGCACCGCGGAGAGGCCGCTGGTGAAGGTCCACAGCCAGAACACGCCCGCGAGAAACAGCAGCGGCCCGGCGAGCGCCAGCGTGGGCGCGAAGGCGAACGCGGCCATCGAGAGCGAGCCGCAGAGCAGCGCCACCGGCAGGAAGTGGTGCTTGGGGTACCACTTGGGCACCAGGCGCACCGCGAACCCGCCGACCACCGCGCCCGCGCCCAGCAGCGAGAGCAGCAGGCCGTAGACACGCTCCTCGCGGTGATACACCTCGCTGGTGAACAGCGGCAGGAAGCGGATCACGGGCACGGCGAGGGCGCAGTACAGGAACAGCGCCACGAACACCGCGCGCGGGCCGGGGTTGCCGAACGTGAACGCGAAGGACTCCCTCAAGGAGGAAATGGCGAATCGCAAATGGACAAATCGCAAAGAAGGAGGGGCCGGAGAAAGAGCGGCCGACGCAGACGAAAGCGGAGAAAGCCGAGCGGCGCCCGACTCGCGCGCGACGCCAGCCGACACCCCTTCAGATTTGCGATTTATCGATTTGCGATTTGCGATTTCGCCCCCCTGCCCCGGCACGCTCCACACCGCCAGCATCACCCCCAGGAACGAGACGGTGTTGGTGACGAACAGCACGGTCGGCCCCCAGAGGGCCATCATCACGCCGCCGAGCGCCGGGCCAACCACGCGCGCGAAGTTGAACTGCATGCCGTTGAGCGTGATGGCCTTCTGCAGCTCGTCCCGCGGCACGAGGCTGGGGAACACCACCTGCCACGCCGGGATGTTGAACGCCGACGCCACGCCGTTGAGCAGGCCGAGGCTCAGCAGCACGAGGGGCGTCGCCCACCCCATGGCGCTGGCGATGGCGAGGCACGCCGCCACGAGCATCATGGCGCACTGCGTGGTGATGAGAAGTCGCTTGCGGTTCGCGCGGTCCGCCACGAGCCCGCCGACGAGCCCGAGCAGCAGCACGGGCCCCAGCTGCGCCGCCGCGAGGTAGCCCATCATCGCCGGCGCCGAGGCCGCCCCCGAGCCCGCGTGCTCGACGGCGTACTCCGCCATCACCCACTGCACGCCGACGGACTCCATCCACGTGCCCGTGGACGACCCGAACGCGGCGAGCCAGATGTTGCGGAAATGGCGGTGACGGAGGACGGAGGGCATGCGAGGGGAGGGATGGTAGGGCCCCGCCGCGCCGTCCCCATCGCAGCATGCGCCGGTGGGCGCGCGCCGCCACGGGCTCGACCGGCGTGGTCGGTCGCGCCCGTGGCGCTGGTCGGCGCGCGAGTCGGTCGTCTCACCAGCTCAGGATCAGGTCCACCGTCACCCGGGTGCCCATGATGGCGTCGTCCTTGTCCGGCAGCGCGAACTCGAACGTTGAGCCCACCGCGACGTGCGGCGAGAGCTTCCAACGGGCGCCCACTCCCATCCAGATCACCTCCGACCCCGCCACGAACGCCGAGCCCAGGTTCGTGTAGTCCAGCCCGCCCACGGCCAGCGGCGTGCGATTGCCGTTGGTCAGGTAGTGCAGACCGTGCAGCTCGACCAGCGGCGCGAAGCCCGGCAGGCTCTCGGGAGCGATCTCGTAGTCCACGTGCGCATCCCACGAGAAGATCTGGTTGCCGTCGTTCGCGTCGAAGGGCACGCGCCATGTCAGGTTGCCCAGCAGGTGCAGGCGGTCGAACCCCTTGGCGAACGAGACGAACGGGCTCGCCTCTCCCACCTCGCCCTGCAGCACGCCCGTGTTGCCGGTCGGGATCTGCACGCGCACGCCCGGCGTCAGCACCCAGTCGTGCTCGCGGTCCACCCACACGGCGTACTTGAACCCGAAGGCGAGATCGTTCCAGCCGTTGTCGTTGGGCAGCGCGCCCGCGTTGAGCCACGAGTGGCCGTCCTTCGTCGCGATGAACGCGAGACGCTCGGTGATCGCCAGCCGGGCCTGCGCCGCGGCGATGTGCAGGTCGCCGCCCGCGATCTGCGAGCCGTTGGGGAAGTCGTGGTGCAGGTAGAGCGCGCGGACGTTCGAGTTGATGAACGGCGATTCGAAGTACAGCGGCTGGCCCACGGGCTCGTAGAAATGCTCGAACCCGCGCAGGCCTGTCAGGAAGCCCTCCCAGAAGATCGTCTTGTCCTCGTGGAAGCGCGAGTCGGACAAGCCGAACGTGGCGGTCGGGCTCATGGTGGAGGCCCGCGCGGGCGGCGCCGCGGGGGCGCTCGCGGGCTCGGGCGGCGCGAACTCGAGCGATCCCTCCTCGGCCAGCGCCGCGGGCGCGAGGCCGGCGCCGAGCAGGGTGCACAGGACGAGGCGGGCTCGAACGTTTGAGGTAGCGGGCTGCGGGTGCATGTGGCGCTCCTTGGAGCGAAAGCGGTGCTGGCCCCGCCGGCTTTCACGAAGGCTCGGCGGGCCAATAGACGACATGTATCTCCAATATCGTTCATCGTCAAGATGCGGATATCTGGAATACCCGAATCGCTCGCTTTTACGCGTGAATCTGAGGGTTCGCCCAAAAAGAAGCAGGGCCGCCAGAGGGCGGCCCGGAGGGGGGAAGAAAGCAGGTTGGGGGATGGGTCGATCAGCGCCGACGCCGGAGGCCGGCGACACCCGCGAGGCCCAGCAGCGCGGCAGCGCCGGGCGAAGGGATCACCGCGATGTCGCGCAGGGCGCGGCCGCCGCCGATGGTTCCGAGGAACGTTCCGGCGCCGGTCGAGAGATCGATCGAGTAGAAGTGCGAGGCCTGGCCGCCATCGGCTGTCAGGCTGGCGTAGGCGGTGTTGGACGAGCCGTTGTAGTAGATGTCGAAACCCGTCTGGATGAAGAAATCGAAGCCGACGGGGCCGATCGTGGTGAGTGCGCCCGCGTTGGGCGGGTCCTGGAGGACAAGCACGTCGTTCTCGGCGTCGAGGGCGTAGAGGGTGGTGGCGCCCGTGCCGCCGAGCGTGCCGAAGAGCGAGTTGGTGTACGCGGAGCCGACGATGACTGGGTTGTCGCCGAAGTTCGGGTCGCCGGCGACGTATCGCACGAGACTGTCCTGCGTGACGGCGCCGGTGTCCACGTTGGTGCGATGGTTCGCGGTGGTGACCGACGTGGTGCGGAGGCGATCGGCGACCGGGTTGAAGTCCGTGCCGTAGGACCCGCCGCTCAGATTGGTGGAGAGCGTGGACTTGAGCGTGGCCGCGCCGGTGGAGGTGTTGAGCGTGTACACCTTGCTCTGGGACACGGTCTCGAGCAGATACAGCTCGGAGGTGGCGGTGCGGAAGTCGATGCCGAGGTAGTTGTTGGCGAAGCCGCCCGCGCCGCTGATCGTGGCGATGGTGGTGACGGCGCCGGGGTTGCTCACGTCGAAGGAGATGAGACCGCCGACAACCGTGAGGCCGTAGACGGTCTGGGCCGATGCGCCCGCGCAGGCGAGCGTGGCGCCGGCGATGGACGCGAACAGCGGGCGGGTGGGCATGAGGCGCTCCTTGGGGCGGCGTGCACAACGCGGCGTGCCCGGTGGTTCCGGGGCGGTACAGCGCGCCTGTTCGTGCGATGGCCGAAGACTCCGACGTGCGAGAGAGATGATCGCAGAAGCGGCCACCATTGGAAGCGCGAAGCTGAGCAATCCGGACGATATTCGGTGGCAAGGGGGCAAGCGGGGCAGGCGGCGGTCCTCGCGCCACCGGCAGTCCGGCTCGGCCAATGAAAAAACGAGCGGGCGCAGGGCCCGCTCGCTGTGATCTTGGGTATTCGCGAACGACTCGCGACGCGTCGATCAGCGCCGACGACGCAGACCGACGGCGCCAGCCAGGCCGAAGAGCGCGGCCGCGCCGGGCGCCGGGATGACCGCGATGTCGCGGATGGCCACGCCGCCGCCGATCGTGCCGATGAACGTGCCCGCGCCCGTCGTCAGGTCGATGCTGTAGAAGTCGGACGACGCGCCGTTGAACGCCGTGAGCGAGGCGTACGCGGTGTTGGTCGTGCCGTTGTAGTAGATGTCGAAGCCGGTCTCGGTGGCGAAGTCGAAGCCGACGGAGCCGACGGTCACCAAGCCGCCCGAGTTGGGCGGGCTCTGGATGACGAGGATGTCGTCACGCGCATCGAGGTTGTACAGCGTGGTCGTGCCCGTGCCGTTGAGCGAGCCGAACAGCCCGTTCGTGTAGGCGGACGCGACGACGAAGGGCGCATCGCCGAAGTTCGGGTCGCCCGCGACGTAGTTGAGCGAGCCGTCAACCGTCACGGCGCCGGTGTCGACGTTCGTGCGGAGGTTCTGGCCGGTCACCGAGGTGGTGCGGAGGCGGTCGGGGACGGGGTTGAAGTCCACGCCGTAGTTGCCGCCCGAGAGCGAGGTCGAAAAGTTGGACGCGAGCGTGGCGCCTGCGGTGATGGTGTTGACGGTGTAGATGCTGTCCGTGACGTCGTTATCCTCGACGAGGTAGAGCTGCGAGAATCGGGGGCGGAAGTCGATGCCGCGGTAGTTCGACGCCGTGCCGCTGGCGCCGGAGATGGCGCCGATGGTGTTGATCACGCCGGGGTTCGAGGCGTCGAACGAGACGAGGCTGCCTTGGACGGTGAGGGCGTAGACGGTCTGGGCGGACGCGCCGGCGCCGAACGCGGCGACAAGGGCGACGCCACCGAGACCGGCGGCGAGACGGACGGAACGAACATTCATGAGCGACTCTCCTCGCGCGGAGGTCGGCCAAGCGAGCGAACAACGCGGCGCGTGCCCGGGCATCCGGGCGGCACAGCGCGCGTGCGTGTCGCGCAGGGCCGATGACTCCGACTGTGCATCGATGAGCGTCCCATACCGGATTCATGGGGGGAAGAGGAAAGACGCGCTTCGGCGCCGAAATCATCGGAATCGATGATGCCTGGAAGCCGCCGAGGCGGCTCTGGGAGCTGGAATCGCCATTCAACGCGGGGCGTTGGCGAACCGCATGGCCCGGAAGCCGAGGTAGACGAGGGTCTCGAA
>CAYVSR010000077.1:0-9100 GCA_964453125.1 uncultured Phycisphaeraceae bacterium
ACTCGCGCGACATGCTCTTCCAGAACCCCGGCGGGTTCAACGTCTCCGACGTCAGCATGGACGGCCGCTGGATCGCCCTGACCAAGGTCCGCAACAACGCCGACTCCAACGTCTTCGTGGTCGATCTCAAGGCCGCCAAGGCCGAGCCCACGCTCATCACGCCGCACGAGGGCAACATCAGCCACGGCGTGGCCACCTTCACGCCCGACAGCAAGGCGCTCTACTACACCAGCAACGCCGGGCGCGAGTTCGACGCGGTGCGCTCCTACGTGCTCGTCGGCCTCGCCGAGGGCGCCAAGAACCACCAGACCGTCGAAGAGGCGCCGTGGGACATCGCCGCGACCTACTTCTCGTGGGACGGCAAGCTCCGCGTGACGGCCGTCAACGCCGACGCGCGCACGCAGCTCAAGGTGGTCGACACCGCGACGGGCAAGCCCCTCGCCCTGCCCGAGTTCCCCCGCGCCGACATCGCCGGCCTGAACATCAGCCGCAGCGGCAAGAAGATCGCGTTCTACGTCAACGGCGACACCTCGCCCTCCAACCTGCACGTGCTCGACATCGCGTCGGGCAAGGTCGCGAAGCTCACCGACACGCTGAACCCCGCGATGAAGGCCGAGCACCTCGTCGACTCGCAGAACATCCGCTACAAGTCGTTCGACGGGCTCGAGATCCCCGCGCTGCTCTACAAGCCCCAGGGCGCCTCCGCGACCAGCAAGGTCCCGGCGCTTGTCTGGGTGCACGGCGGGCCCGGCGGCCAGAGCCGCACCGGCTACTCCGCCAACATCCAGTTCCTCGTCAACCAGGGCTACGCCGTGCTCGCGGTCAACAACCGCGGCTCGTCTGGCTACGGCAAGACGTTCTTCCACGCCGACGACAAGAACCACGGCGAGAACGACCTGCAGGACTGCATCTACGGGCGCAAGCACCTCGAGACCCTCGACTGGGTCGACGCCAAGAAGGTCGGCATCATCGGCGGGTCGTACGGCGGGTTCATGGTGTGCGCCGCCCTCACCCTCGCGCCCGACGCGTTCGACGTCGGGGTGAACATCTTCGGCGTGACCAACTGGCTGCGCACGCTCACCTCCATCCCGCCGTGGTGGGCCGATTTCAAGGAGTCCCTCTACGCCGAGATGGGCGACCCCGAGAAGGACAAGGAGCGCCTGACGAAAATCAGCCCGCTCTTCCAGGCCAAGAACATCAAGAAGCCCTTCCTCGTCATCCAGGGCGCCAACGACCCGCGCGTGCTGCAGGTCGAGTCCGACGAGATCGTCGAGGCCGCCAAGAAGAACGGCGTGCCCGTCGAGTACGTCGTGTTCCCCGACGAGGGCCACGGCTTCCAGCGCAAGGAGAACCGCATTACGGCGGCCGAGAAGCAGCTGGCGTTCCTCGACAAGTATCTCAAGGGCGGCGCGACGAACTGATCGCCCGACCGACGCCCTCTTGAACTCACGCAGGCCGGCCCGCCGACGGGCCGGCCTGTTTCATGGCCGGGGGGGCACCGTTCCGTTACTTCGCCGGCGCCCCGAGCAGACCAGGAAACAGCTGCCCAGTGCCGCCGGCGATGAACTCGATGGCGATCGCGGCGAGAACCATGCCCATCAGACGCGTAGCGATGTTGATCCCCGTCTGACCCAGCAGGCGCGCGAGCGGCGCGGCTGAGCGCAGCGCGGCCCATACCACCAGCGCCGTCAGCACGATGCCCACGTGCATGGCGAGCTTGTCCCGCCAGTGCGTCGCCTCGTTGGCGCTCAGGATGACCGTCGAGATGCACCCCGGCCCGGCGAGCAGGGGCATGGCCAGCGGCACGACCGCGACGTTCTCCTTCTCCGCCGCCTCCACCTGCTCCCTCGGCGTCTGACGAATCGACGACGACTTCGCGTACATCATCGAGATCGCCAGCAGCAGGATCAGGATCCCGCCCCCCACTCGAAACGCCGGGATGCCGATGCCGAACAGGCGCAGCAGCGGCTCGCCCAGCCACGCCGCCACGATCATGATCACGCCCACCGCGATCGCGGCCGTCCGCGCCTGCGTTCGCTGCTTGGCCGGCGAATCGCCCGCCGTCATCCCGATGAACAGCGGGATCGCGCCGATCGGGTTCACGATCGTGAGCACGCTGATGAAGACCTGCAGGTAATCGGCGAACGTGTGCGGCACGGCGCTCGCACTTATACCGCGCAGAGCGTGACCACCGCTCGTTCGCTCACCCGAGCACGCTGGGCAGCCCAAGCGCCTTGCGGATCGACGCCAACTGCCCGAAGTGCCACCCCTCGTGCCAGCCGGTCTTGAGGAGCGCATCCAATGGGTTCTCGAGGAACCCGCCGCTCTTCTCGCGCAGATCGACCGCGAGCGCCGCGGGCGTCGCACCCTCGTACCACTTCAGCATCGCCGCGCGGGCGCCGCGGAACACCCCGACGACCTCGGACATGGGCGGGAAGTCCTTCGAGTCCGGCACGGGGTTGCTCTTGCCCCCAGCGAAGAGCGCGTTGTAGCGCTCAGGGACCGCCAGCCCCTGGACACCAATGACGGATCCGAACCAGCCGTCCGTCGCCGCGATGTGCCCGACGATCCAGACCGCCGGCACGTGTGTCGGATGGATGCGCAGGCCCGCCTCGCGCTCGGGAAAGTCCTTGAGCATCTTCTCGGAGATATCGCGGACGAACCTGACGTACGACATCGCGGCGGGCAGGGCTTCCATGGTCCGGGCTCCTTGTGTCTCGCGCGGGCCGCGCGGGGGGGCATTGTGCGCACCCGCCCCCTCCGATGCCAGCCCGTTCCGGTTGATTCAACATGAAACTTTCGCGCGGCGCGTACACTGCGGCCAATGGCGAGGGTCACCATCATCGGCGCGGGGTGCATCGGGCTCACGACCGCGCACGCGCTCGAACTCTCAGGCCACGAGGTGCGCGTGATCGGCGAGCACACCGGGCAAGCAACCACGTCATCCGTCGCGGGCGCCGTGTGGTTCCCCTTCCGGTGCGACCCGCCCGGGCGCGTCAATCGCTGGTCCGCGACCACGCGCGACTGGCTCACCCGCCTGGCGCACGAGAGCCCGGACGCCGGCGTGGACGTGCTCACGTTCTTTCAGATCGCCGACACCGACGCCCGCCCCTGGTTCGCCGACGCCGCGCCCGACCTGCGATTCACGACCGACCTCCCCGCGCGCCCGCTCGCGCCGGCGCCGCCGACGGTCGGCGCGTGGAGGTTCCCCGCCCCGCGCGTCGAGCCCGCGCTGTACCTCGCCTGGATCGAGTCGCGCCTCCGCTGCACGGTCGAGCGCCGGCGCGTCGCCTCGCTCGACGACGCCGGCGCACTCTCCGGCCCCGGATCCGTGCTCGTCAACTGCACCGGCCTGCCCGGGCGCCATCTCACCGGAGACGCGGCGCTCGTCGGTGTGTACGGGCACGTGCTCATCTGCGAGCCCGGCGATATCGACATGCGCGTCTCCGTCTCCGACGACCGCCACGAAGGCCGGCTGTTCTACTCCATCCCCCGGCGCGCCACGGTGGTGCTCGGCGGCTGCGCGGAGGCCTCGCCAGACGACCGCCCCATGACCACGCACCCCGCGATGCGTGAGGAAATCCTGTCCCGCTGCCGCGAGGCGGGCTGGACGCCCGGGCGAATCGTGCAGGAGCGCGCCGGGCTGCGTCCATACCGGCCCAGCGTGCGCCTCGAGGCGGACGCGAACGACCCGGCGCCGGGCGTTCGCCTGATCCACAATTACGGCCACGGCGGCGCTGGCTACACGATGATGTGGGGATGCGCGCAGGACGTCGTCTCGCTCGTCAACGGGGGCGTGCCCCGGGCGTAGGATGCGCGCGTGACGATCGCCGCTCATCAGACACCTTTCCAGCTCGCGACCGGCGTGGGCGCCCCGAGCGTCTTCGCCCGCACGATCGACACGCCCGTCGGCCCCATGCTCGCCTGCGCCGCGGGCAGCGCGCTCTGCATGCTGGAGTTCACCGACCGGCCGGCGTTGCCCCGCCAGCGCGCCGAGGTACGCCGCCTCTTCGGCGCCGAACCGACCGGGGGCGCACACCCGGCGCTCGACTCGATCGCGCGCGAACTCGACGAGTATTTCGCCGGCGCCCGCACACGCTTCGAGACGCCCATCGTCGCCCCAGGGAGCGCGTGGGAGCGCGCCGTGTGGGACCAACTGCTCGCGATCCCCTTCGGCCACACCCGCTGCTACGAAGACATTGCCATCGCACTGAGCATGCCCGGCGCGTCGCGCGCCGTCGGCCTCGCCAACGGACGAAACCGCATCGCCATCGTCATCCCCTGCCACCGCGTGATCCAGAAGGGCGGCGGGCTGCGCGGCTACGGCGGCGGCCTGTGGAGGAAATCGCACCTGCTCGAACTCGAGGCGAGGGTCAGCGGCGCCACGCTCTGGTGAACCGCACAGGACCCAGTTCCTGACGCCACGACCGCCGCTCAGCCCATGCGCGACGCGGGTGAAACCGGGGTGCCGTCGCAAACGAATAGATGGACGGCCTGGGCACGGGCCGCAATCAAGGCAGAAGCCCAGGCAGAACGAGAGTGGGGGCGCGAGCGCGTCCCCAAGGGGAATCGCCCTTCACGCAAGCGCCCGAGCGCCCGCACGAATCGCCCCCGCGATACGGCGCGTGGCGCCATGCACGGAGATCGAACGATGAACCGCCGCCGCACCGTCGCCCTCAACCGCAGCACGTTCCGGCGCACCGCCGGCATCGTCGCGGCGACGGCGACGCTCGCGTGGGCGGGCGCGCGCGCTTCGGGCGCGATCATCGCGCGGGCGCACGTCGGCCCGGCAGGCAGCGGCCTCACGGTCGCCGAAGCACGGGTGCACACGGCCCACTCGGGCCTGCACGCCGTCTGCGTGGACGACGACGGCCCCAACACGCTCCAGTTCGACGCCTCGTGGGCCTCGTTCGTCAGCGGCGCCGAGGGGCGTTCGTGGGTCACCCTCGGCGTCGCCGAGCGCACCATCTACGAGGTGCGCCTGCGCGTCGCGAACGCGACGGCGCACGAGTGGTCCGGCTACACGATCTCGCTGGACGCGGGCCGCGTGGTCGGCGGCGTGCCGACGGCCGCCATCGAGGACACGATCGGGGCGCCGCGACGGGCTCGCATCGACCGCGGGTTCGACGACCTCGCGTGGACGAATCTCTCCGTCGCGCCAGGCGCGGTCGTCCTGCTGCGGTTCGACTGGCTGCTCGACGGCAGTGAGCGCGGCGTCGCGGGCATCGCCCAGGCGCCCGTGCTCGCCCCGTTCGCGGCGGTCGTGCCGTCACCGGGCAGCGCCGCGCTCGTTCTCGCCGGCGCCGGGGCCCTGGCGCTGCGGACGCGCGGTCAGGTCCAGCCCAGCGCGAAGAACACGGCCGTGAACAGCAGGTCGGCGAAGATGATGGTCACGACCGACTCCACAACGGTGCGCGTCGTCGCACGCCCCACGCCCGCGGCGCCGCCGGTCACCGACAGGCCGTTCTGGCACGCGATCAGCCCCATGAGCAGGCCGAACACGCCGCCCTTGAACACGCCGGTGAGGAAGTCGCTCGGATCCACCTGGCTGACCGTCTGGTCGTAGTACACCTTGAGCGGGATGTCGAGCACGGTGACGCCCATGATTGCGCCCGCGCACAGCGCCGTCAGGTCCGAGATCACCGCCAGGGCGAACAGGCTGATCGTGGTCGCCAGCACCCGGGGCACGACCAGGAACCGCACCGGGTTGAGGGCGTGCGCCTCGAGCGCCTCGATCTCCTCCCCCACAACCATCGTCCCGATCTCGGCGGCGATGGCGGCGCCGGCGAATCCGGTCATGACGATCGCGGCGATAAGCGGGCCGAGTTCCCGCAGCACCGCCACCGCGATGATGTTTGGCACCAGGCGCACCTGGCCGAGGTCGTCCAGCGGCGGGGCCATCTGCAGGCCGAGGATGAACCCGACCGCGCTCGACACCAGCGAGACGATGAGGATCGACCCCACGCCCACGCGCACCACCTGCGAGACGATCGCGGGCCGGCCCAGGCGGATCTTCGGGTCCGCCGCGGCGCGGTAGACCCAGTGCGCCGCCTGCGCGAGCAGCAGCCAGATGTTGCCGATGTGCCCGAGCACGCCGAACAGGCGGTCGCCGATCTGAGCGAGCAGAGACACGAACGCGTTCGTCGATTTGGCGCCGGGGGTTGGCATCGCGGTGCGCCGCGCAACCTACCAGCGCGCACCCGGCCGGTCGAGTCAGCGGTCCTGCGCCGCCGCCGCGTCCGGCACGATCTTGAAGACCATGTCCAGGCGTGCGATCTCGAAGATGGAGCGGACCCGGTCCTGCAGGCCGCAGAGCACCAGCGCGGTCGACTGTTTCCGCGTGATCTGCATGGCCTCAACGAGCGTGGCCACGCCCGATGAGTCCATGTAGGGAACGCCCGAGAGGTCCACCACCAGCCGCTTGGGCTTCTTCTGCGCCGCCTTGCGCAACTGGTCGCGCAGCGCGGGCGAGCGGTGCAGGTCCACGTCGCCCTCGGGGAAGAGGAACAGAGTGCCGTCGCGGTCCTCGACTCGCACAACCATGTCGGCGTCGCTCATGTGCTCTTGCCCCGCTGAGGTTCCGCGCTCTGGGCTCCGGCGCCCCGCGCTGAAGGGTTCGTGCCGTTGCCCGCGGCGTCCTGGCGTGATCCGAACGTGACCCGCGACCCCGCCGACGGCAGGCGTCGGATCATCGTCAACCGCATGCCGTGGCCGGTGCGGGGCTCGTATTTCACCGCGTCCATCACCTCCCGGATGATGTGCACGCCCAGGCCGCCCGGCCGGATGTCGGCCAGATCGCGCCCGTGGATCGCGTCGGGGTCGACCTGCTTGGCCTCGTCCTCGATCACCAGTCGCACCCCTACCACCTGCCCCTGCTCGACGACGGGCCAGAACTTGAGCCAGATCACCCCGTCCTCGCGCTTGTCGTACCCGTGCCGGATGACGTTGCAGAGCGCCTCGTCCACCGCCAGCGCGATGTGGCTGCTCGCCGAATCGTCGAACCCCGCCTGGCGCGCGAACGCCGAGACCGCCCCTCGCGCCGACGACAGGTACCGCGTCTGGCTGACCATCGTCAGCGCCACGTCCGGCGGGGTGACCGGGAGGTCCGTCGACATGCTGGCGTGATCGGCCGGGGTCATGTGCGCTTCGGGGCGGGCGTGTGATTCATCGGCCCGGAGGGGCCTGCGGGTCAGCGCCGGGCGCCGACGCCGTCCGCTTCGGAGCAGCCGGAGGATACCCCGTCCCGTCAACCCCGGACGAGGCCGCATTTTCGGACGCCCACCACGACCGCCACCTTTCGACCCCCGCGGCTCGGGCGCCCGGGTCCGCGGCGTGGTCGAACCCGAAGTCGCGCCCCGTCAACCGAACCAGCGCCCGGTTCGCCAGCATGCGCTGCGCCGGGTCGTCGCTCCCGAGCGTGACGATCAGCCCGGGGATCGCCGAGCGGTCGCCCGAGGCCGCCGCGTCGCGAAGCGCATCCACCCGCCCGGCGGGGTCCGACGAGTCGAAACCGACCTCGCGCGCCGGCAAGTCCGAGCAGCCGATCAGGCACGCCGCGCCCATCGGGGCGAGCAGCGCGGCGGCGATGAGGGGTCGTGGCGCCATGGGCGAAGATGGTAGACTCGGGCCCGGTCTTCGCAAGCGCAACCATTCGAGACCACGATGCAGACGACAGCGCTCCCGGCTCCGCACGACGAGGTCGTGCCCGTTCTCGATTTCGGCGGCCAGACAGCCCAACTCATCGCGCGCCGCGTGCGAGACTCGGGCGTCTACTCGACCCTCGTCGCCCCGACGATCACGCCCGCGGCGCTGCGCGCCATGCGCCCCAAGGGGATCATCCTCTCCGGCGGGCCCATGAGCGTCTACGAGGCCGGCGCCCCGCGCTGCGACCCCGCCATCTTCGATCTCGGCGTCCCCGTCCTCGGCGTGTGCTACGGCATGCAGCTGGGTTGCCAGATCATGGGCTGCCCCGTCCAACCCGGCGCCAGCCGCGAGTTCGGGCGCGCCCAGCTCGAGATCATGCCCCATTTGACCGGCGCCGAGGGCTCGCCCGCCGGCAACCTCCTCGAGGCCATCCCGCAGCGCACCACGGTCTGGATGTCGCACGGCGATCAGGTGACCGAGGTCGACCAGTCGTTCGAGACCCTGGCTCGTACCCCGACCTGCGCTCACGCGGCCGTCAAGCACCGCGACAAGCCCTTCTGGGGCGTGCAGTTCCACCCCGAGGTCACGCACACGCCCCACGGCGTCGAGATCTTGCGGAACTTCGTATACGAGATCTGCGGGTGCGCGGGCGCCTGGAAAATGGCCGAGTTCGTCGGCGTCGCCGTGGAGCGCGTCCGCGCCCAGGTCGGCAAGGACCGGGTGCTATGCGGCCTCTCGGGCGGGGTGGACTCCGCCGTGTGCGCGGCGCTGCTGCGGCGCGCCATCGGCGATCAGTTGTCCTGCGTGTTCGTGGACAACGGCCTGCTCCGCAAGAACGAGCGCCAACTCGTCGAGACCGCATTCCGCGACCATTTCGACATCGACCTGCACGTGGTGGACGCCTCCGAGGAGTTCCTGTCCGACCTCCGGGGCGTCACCGAGCCGCAGGAGAAGCGCAAGCGCGTCGGCGCCCGCTTCGTGGACGTGTTCCAGCGCGCATCGCGTGAGATCAAGCCCCGCGCGGTGGCGGGGTCGCCCGCGAACTTTCGCTTCCTCGCGCAGGGCACGCTCTACCCGGACGTGATCGAGAGCGGCCACGGCCACGCGGGCCAGAGTGCCGGCATCAAGCTGCACCACAACGTGGGCGGCCTGCCCGAGAAACTTGGCTTCGAACTGGTCGAGCCGCTGCGCGACCTGTTCAAGGACGAGGTCCGGCGCCTGGGCGAAGTGCTCGGCGTGCCCGACGCGATCGTGTGGCGCCATCCTTTCCCCGGACCGGGGCTCTCCGTCCGCGTCGTCGGCGAGGTGACGCGCGAGCGCCTCGACATCCTCCGCGACTGCGACGAGATCCTGCTCGAGGAGATCGTCGCCAGCAACCTCTACCGCAGCACCAGCCAGGTGTTCGCGGCGCTTCTGCCCGTCCGCAGCGTGGGCGTGATGGGCGACGGGCGCACGT
>CAYVSR010000078.1:0-9035 GCA_964453125.1 uncultured Phycisphaeraceae bacterium
GGGTGCAGACGCTCCTGCCCCTGCGGATGTACCCGCCGCAGGCGTAGGCGAGTGATCCCGCATCGCTCCTCGAGCTCGGCTGCTTCACCCCCTCGTACCTGCTGACGCAGCCGCCGCAGGAGCACAGCCCCGAGAGCAGGAACTTCGCCCTCGGCCCCTTCCACCCCTTGGTCGTGTCCTTGGGGACCCCGGTCTGCGAGGCCGACGTTGCCAGCGACTCACGCAGGCGGCGGGCCTTGTCCCACACCCGGCGCTTCACCAGCGGCGCATGGGCGTTCTCGGTGACGATCCAGTCCGCCTCCTCGTTGGGGGCGAGGCGCCGCCCCTGCACGCCCCGGCGCTCGACGGCGACGCCGTTGGCGATCCTGAAGAACCTCCCGTCGGTCCTCCGGTTCCAAGCCATGTCGCCCTTGTAGGCCGGGTTCATCAGGATGGCGCGGATGGTCCCGGTGGCCCACTGGCCCGAGCAGCGGCGCGACCAGTCGGGACCGCGCGCCGTCGGCGCCTTCGTTGGCCCCAAGCGGTTGAGCCGGTCGGTGATGGCCTTGAAGCCCCGGCGCTCCTCGACGTAGAGCCGGAAGATGGTCCGGACCACCTCGACGCGCACGGGCTCGCCGGGCACGAGCTTGCACCGGTCGCGCTTCGAGACCGCGACGGTCTCATCACGCCCCAGCGTGCGCACCAGCGCGCCGCCATCGTCGAGCATCTGCTTGGAGCCGTTGGTGAGGTAGCGGAGCGTGAACAGGCCTTGGCCGCTCTGGCTCTCGTAGCGGAGGTCGTAGCCGTAGGGCGGCGCCCCGCCCATCCACCAGCCTCCGGAAGCCCGATCGGTACGTTGCGGTGACGGCGAGCCCGCCGACGCGGCCTTCGAGAGCAGCCCTCGGATCGTCACCTTGGCGAGGTCCTTGGACTCCTGCCTCGCCTGCCACTGCTTGACGGGTCGCAGCAGGTCGTCGGTGCCGTCGCCGGTGAAGTTCTCCGAGGCGTAGAGGACCTCGACGCCGTGCGACTTGAGGATGTGCCGGTAGTACCCCGCCTCGTCGTTGTCGACGCGGCCGAAGCGCTTCACGTCGTAGCAGATGACCAGGCCGAAGGGGCAGCCCGGCTGCTTGGCGTCCTCGATCAGCGCCTGGAACGCGCGGCGCCCGAGCGTGCTCGTGCCGCTGATGGCGTCGTCGACATAGAAGCGTTGGATCGTGTACCCGCGCTCGGCGGCGAAGCGCTCGACCGCCTTCTGCTGGTCGGGGATCGACTGCTCCTGGCGGTCGGTCGAGCGGCGGAGGTAGCCGACGGCGGCGGTCGTTCGCGCCGGGGCGGGCGCCTTCGCGGGTCCTCGTGGGGGCTGCTTCGGCGTGCGCGCATTGGATCGCTCCGGCCGGAGCGCGGCTCTGGGCATCGTCTGGCTCCTACGCTGGCGGCCGTCATCGCGAGCCCCGGCTCGGGGCACGCGCCCCGCGCCGGGCCGCGAGGAACGGCCCGCCTGACGAGCGACATCAGGGCATAGGTGGGCGGGGATAGCAAGGCGCCGAATGCTGCGGAATCCGGCCCTCTTGGCCGTGGAGATGTTCAGCCTGCTCCCCGTCTCCACGGTCCGGCCTTGACGAACTGTGCCGCGTTAGCCGCATTCGGCATCCCCACACTTGCCTGCACGCTCGACCGATTCCTGGATCTGACGCTCGAGAGGATTCAAGGCAGAGAACTCGGCCAACGGACCGCGGATGAGGGAATAACGGCCAGCCGCGCAACAGGCGACTCACAGATTCCGCGAGGGCAGCCCGCTGATCCAACCCTGACTCCGGCAGGCCCTACTCGCATAGCGCTGGGCGGACGTAACACTGGCCACGACATTTTCCTAGCCCGGCAGTTGCACGATCCGGCCCGCCCATTCACGATATTTCATTGCGTCATAGTTGCGGATAGCAAGCATGTCCGCCGATTCCTGCGTAAGCGTATTCCGCAACTCTGTGTTCCGTTGCATGTGCACATCCAAGTCGATTGTGCGACATACCTTGCGTACGATCTGATTTGCAGAGCGCTGCTCCAGTTCCACCGAGGAAAGGCTATCCTCCGTGGTTGCTTCCGCCCCGAAAGCCACCGCATCCGAAAGACGCTGCACTGGGCGTCGCAGACCAAAAACCAAGCTGAATAATTCGGGCTCCGTCAGGGACCGGCCCTCCGCATCCGTACTTGACATACCACGTCGGTACGCGACACATGATTTCAGGTCAAGAATCCACGGTGGGCCTCGCAAGAGAGATAACAACCACTTGCCGATGCCAACAGCTAGTAGGCGCCCATACGTAGCACTTGTCGCGATACGGAATGGATTCCGAAGCAGGTCCTCGCTCGCTTCGTGTGCCACTCCCGCAAGTTCGCACAATCCCTCGCCAAATTTTTTCGACCCTTCGATATTCCCAGCGAACAACCTTTCATACTTTTGAATGTCTGCTTCCGTGATCACGGCACGGTCTACTACAACGGTCACGAACAACAGCCACGGCTGTGTGCGACGATTCACTTGGAATTCGAGAATGTTCTTTACGGCCTCATGCACCGGCTTGCCTTGCCGAGTGGTAAACACATCGCACAGATCAAAGTTGATCACATCAAAGGATTCAAAGTCACTGAGTCGACGTGTCGCCATGCTCATTCTTGAAGCCAGAGCAAGGATATCATCTGTGGCAATAAATGATCGGCTATCCACAGCCGACATGCTCTTAAGCGCATCTTCAGCCAGTTGTTGCGTCGTACGCTGACCTGGATTCTGGGAACCCGTATTAAATCCTAGAAATCGCAGTGTCTTGCCCGCATCCGCACACACGCCCGCGAGCACTTCCAAGTCCAACAACTCAGTGCCAGGTAAGCCGAGATATCGAACGGGTCGGTCGACGGCGAGCTTTGTCAGCAAGCGGCGAGCGCACTCCGCCCACTGGTGTCGCCGCACCCATTGCTTTCTAGGCAAGTGCCACGGCTTGAACTCCTCCAACGGCAACGGATCCGGCACAGCATGTCTTGGTTCACGCGGAAAGATATCGGCATCCAACCCTGGACGCGGACCACCAGTAGTCATGATCCCCTCGAATGAAATATAACCTTTGCCAAATCACCGAGGAGTCGCTGCTGTCTAGCGTGGCCCATCCTGTCGAACACTCCGGCTGCGTACAACACTTGTGCCACGCTTCTCATGACACTCTGATGCACTTCATATTCAGAACTCTTCCTGGCGGTAGTTCGTGACCCCGCGTCGTACTCTGCAAACACAGTCTCGAGGGAATACACGAGACGGTCTTTCGCCGCTATCCGAGGGCCCTCCTGCATTTCTTCTGCAAACTCTACCGTAACGGGCACTTCATCGCCGCCAGACCAGTCTTCAACGATATCGGCTACGACTCGCGCCAAATGCCTCTTGGCTTGCGCAGCCTGCGCCACCACTCGCTTCGTACGGACAGTTTTGGCGATATCCTTGTGCCGTGTAGCAAACTGCTTGAACGCGTTGTGCATCCAAGACGCCACATACTGATAGTGCGGGTGCGACACGTTGAACGACTCTCGATCGATGTTTAGCGCAGCATCAAGTCCCTCCATCACGTAAATCTCGGCACTGACTTGCCGCAACCTCGTCTGCTCAGATACCTGGTACTTTAGAAAAGTAGGATCAAACATGGTTCCACTTGCGTCATTTACTCGAACGAGAGCACCGTTGTGCTCAACTGGAACGACGCGAGGATTCCATAACAGATATGCCTCAAACTCAAGGTCGCCGCCACGCACGCCCTCCGCATACTGCGACAACTCCGGTTTGTCATGGCCGACGAATAGGAGCGGACGGTCAACCGAATGATTGCTCTTGGGCAACCCCGCGAATCTAATCGGTCGCTTCAGCCGCACCCCGTCGACGCTTACGCTAAACGTGGCATTACTACCACGCTCAGGCGATCTGAGTTTCAATGCCCTTCGAATGGTCTGTCCAGGCTTCAGGTGCAACGCGACGGCTGTGTCGTCGCTGCGATTGCCTAGCCGGTACATGCCGAGGCCCGAAGTGGAATCTAGATCGAAAGGGTGCTTATGCAAGTAATCGAGTGGGGCCGAGAGACTCAGATACCATAGGAATTTGAAATAGTTGTCAAATGTGTTTTCCAAGCTCGGCCGCCGCACTTCAGCATCGTCTGCCCGGTCGAACATGCTTTGCGCAAATCGCGTAAATCGGAGGTCCGGGTCAGTCTCACTTCCCCACGGCAAGACGGGGGCTACCAATAGTTCACCCGTATTCTTTAGATCCACGCAGCCAATGTGGTACTTTGGGGCATGCCTTTGCTCTTCGTCGGGATCTGCGGGCGGGGCATGAACTAGGGTCCAGAGATCTCGGCTGGCGAACTCCGTTTTTGTCCGCGGAAGAAGATTTCGCAGGACAATCTCCGTTCCATGCGCCTTGCGATCTGGTGTAGGAACTTTCCAAATGCGAACCGTTCCGGTTTGAAACTCTTCCTCATTCGCCTCTGAGCGTTTTGCCGAGTTTTCTGCGTAGCGAAAGAGTATGACATCGGCGACAGTTCGTGATTCTTCGCCTTCACGCTTCGTAATGACTTGGAATTCGTGAGTAAGTTGTGACACCGCAAACAGCCCAATGCCTAACTTTCCGATGAGCTTGCGGCCCTTGGGGCTACGTGTGAAGTCCGTCGTGTCCGTCACGCCGATCTCCGCACCTGCGTGCGTTCTCTTAGGGCTACCTCCGATGCTTTTAATCATCGCCGCGAGCGCTTCACCGCTAAACCCCATGCCGTTGTCGCGAAGAATGATGCGGTCAAATCGCGGTGCGTCGGTGTCAATGGTGACTTCTGTCGCGTCAGCGTCGTAGGCGTTTGAGACAAGCTCGCGAAGTGCAGACCAAGGCTCGCGATAGATGCCGTCCGTCACGCGCCGCAAGACCCGATCGGAGGTCGCGAGTCCCGTCTCGATCGGACTCTGGCCTGGAATAGCTGAGTGGATTTGCCGAGCAAGCGCCTTGACGGATTTATCAATTGACTTACTCATGATTGCATTCCAGGGCATTAATCAGTGCGAGAAGGGCGGCACGAGCGAGCGGTGGGGGCACCGCATTGGTTACATGTGACATCTGATGCGAAAACCCTCCGCGCACAACAAAGTCATCCGGAAAGCCTTGTAATCGAGCTGCCTCTCTAACCGTGATGCTGCGGGCCTGCGAATGATGCGCGGGTGGGGCGCGGTGTCCCGAGATTAGCGTGCGAGCCACACGGTCGGGATGGAGCCGACGGTAGGACATCGGGCCTCCCCCTATGCTAATCGCTGCAATTTTGCGCATGACTGCGGGCGAGTGACGCATGGCGACATGATTTGGCACCTTCGGGTTCAGAGGCGCTCGCGGACCCCGGTACACGGGCGGACGTCGCAATCCCGCTAGGGCAGCTCGCACATTCACCGCTGGCTGTCGAAGCTTGTCCAAGCCTGCGGCGATGATCTGCCGATTCAATGCTGTTCTGGAAATGAGGCAGATCATGCGGTGTCGGCGCTGAGCAACCCCGTAGGAGGCGGCGTCTAGTCTCAGCACCAGCGAGCAATAACCAGCTTCGGCCAAGTACTCTGTGAACCGTGAGAGATCCTTCCGATGTTTCAGGGACATGAGGGCGGCGACGTTCTCCACTAGAGCAGCATCTGGTTCCAGTCGCACTACTGCGCGAGCGACTGCCATCAAGACCCTATTTCTTGGATCACGAGAACTGCGAGGACCTGCTGCAGAGAATCCTTGACACGGGGGGCCTGAGACAATGAGCGTCTTACGCTGACCGCCCGCCAGCCTCAGCAACTCACCGCATTTTGCGATTGTCGACCGCCTCCCAATACTACCGTTGACAGCTACGGCTTCCGGAAAGTTGTGCCGAAAGCTCTCTAGGGCGGGTTCGGAAACATCGACGCCACCGACAACATGACATCCCAACTGACGAGCCGCGAGAGAGATTCCGCCCAGACCGCAGCACAGATCCAGCACTTGCCACTTGGAGCCGCGCTGGCGCTGCCTCATCGATGGAGGACTCGAGGTGGGACTCAGCTGAGAATTCGCGAGGTGGCTCAAGAACGGAATCTCCGCACGGCGATGTCGTTGCACGATACCCCAGGATGCCTCGGAGGGCAGTCGTCGTCTGACGCCCGCAGCTTGGTGTCCGCGAGGGTCGTCTCAAGTTCGTGCGACGTACAGCCATTTGCTTCAAGAGCGGACGCCCTGCCGACGCATACGTAGTGCAGCCTGCCGGGCCCATTCGATGCCGACGAAGATGTGGGCATTCAACCTCACCTGTAGCACGGGGCCGGGGGAAGTGCCTTCGCTCGCCGCAACTTCCTTCATCACGCCCCCGGCTCCCTCTCGACCGCCCGGCACACCGACATCTCGCTCACCCGCACGGCCATCTCGAGCGCGTCGGGCCCGTCGTCGTGCGCCCCCGTCGGGAACTTCCGCAGCTGGTCCATCAGCCTCGCGTGCCGCCTCGAGAACCTGATCACCCCCGAGGCGATCAGCGGCTGGAGCCGCTGGATCCGCCCCAGCTTGTCCGTCGACTGGGTGATCCCCTTCACCACCGGCGTCAGGCCGTGCTCGCGCATCCGCCGCTCGATCTCCATCCGCAGGAAGTCCTGGAACTGCGTCGCCTCCACCCCGATCTTGTTGCACCGGCGCACCCGCTGGAGCTGCAGGAGCGCCTCGATGATCTCGTCGGGCTTGCGCCGCCGGATGTCCGCGTCGACCACGTAGAGCACCCGCTGCTGGCCCCAGGGCTTGAGCAGCGTCACGATCGCCGAGTCGTCCGCGTTCCTGCCCGCCTTGCCCATGCTCGGGTCCACCCCGGCGAAGACGTAGCACCGGCCCTGCAGCCCGGCGAGGAGCTGGTCGAGCGTCTGGTAGGGGCTGCGCTCGTCGTCCCAGTAGTGGAAGTCCTCCTCTCTGAAGAGCGAGCGCTCCGGGCTCGACGGCTCGTTCTGCTTCTCCGCATCGAACGCACGGGCCCCCACCTCGAGCCGGTCGAGCATGAGCCGCTCGTAGCTCTCGCGCTGGGGCCACGCCGTGCCGGCGCCCTCGAGCATCGCCTCCCGGTGCGCGGTGTGGAACGCGTGGGCGGCTTCCTTGCCGCTCAGCCCGTCGTGCGTCTCGTCCCCGCGCACGATCGCCTCCCACCTGTCCCAGAGGTCCGACCGCGCCGACCAGCTGGTCACGGCCTTGTACACGCGCCGCTCCCACCCCAGCCCGAAGTCCGCCGGGCATCCGGCCTCGGGATCGGGCTTCGACGCCCCCACCAGGCGGGCGAGGATCGAGTCGACGTTGAGCAGCGTGCCCGCGGCCACGATGTTGGTCGTCGAGCAGCCCGCGTTGAGCAGCGAGCCCGTCAGCCACGCCCAGCGGCGCTCGCGCTTCTCGGGCGACTTGGCCAGGTCCTCGTTCTCGATGTCGTCGAGCACGATCAGTGTCGGCCGGGCCGCGCCGTGGCGGCGCCCGCGGATCTTCTGCTCGGCGCCCAGCGCCGTGATCCGCGCCCCGCTCCGGAGCGTGATCTCGCCCTGGCGCCAGGACCCGGGCGACCCCGCCGGGGCGCAGGCGTCGGGGAAGTCCTCCCGCAGCCGGTCGTTGGCCTCGAGCTCCTGGCGGATGTGGCCCAGCAGGCCGATCGCCTGATCGGCGGTGTCCGAGATGATCACCACGAACGCCTCGCGGTGGTAGCACACGCTCCACAGCACGTACGCGAGGCTGATGAGCGTGCTCTTGGCGTGGCCCCGGGGCGCGGCCAGCGCGATCCGCATCCCCCGCTGCTCCGACGCGCGGCACAGCAGTCCGTCGATCTCCCTGTGCATCGCCGAGGGCTCGAGCTTGAAGTGCCCGGGCAGGTACGCCTGCCCGAACTTGAGCACGGACTCCTGGCCCATGCTCCGGCGCAGGCTGACCACGCGCTCGCGCCTGGGACGCGGGGGGACCCGCTTGCGGCCCGAAGTTCCAACGTCGTTACGCGTCTGATACGTTGTCTTCTGATCCATCGTTGTCGCCTTCCTTGGCAAGAGTCTCCGACACCCGCGCCAGGCTCGCGCCCAGCCGGATGCGGAGCAGTTCGTCCTTCACACGCTCAATCTCCACCAGCGCCCCCCCCGGACTCACCCCCACCGCTCTTGGACTCTGGGCAGCAACACGGCACCCCTCGCGCTCCGCCGGGGGCGCGCTGCCCGATGCGCGCGCGATCGCTTCGAGCCGCGCCGTCTCGGCCAGCAGCTCTTCGACATCGGCGGCGTCGTCGCCGCCGGGCTCGCTCCAGCCGACATCCGCGCGCACCGTCATCGGCGCCGTCGGCAGGTAGCCCAGCCGTTGGAGCGTGGCCACGAGGTCGCGCAGGATCGTCCAGCCCACCTTCTCCGCTTCGAGGCGCTCGCCGGGCGTGGCCGCCTTGTCGCGGGCGATGCGCCGCACGCGCGTGACCGCCGTGTCCGCCTCGCTCATAAGGCGGCCCACCATCTCGCCGACCAGCGCGGGATCGCGGGCCAGCGCGTTCGCTTCGCGGATGCGCTGGCGGTCCCGGATGATGGTGCGGTCCGCCGCGCCCAGCACGCTGGCGATCTCGGCCACCGAGTACCCCTCGGCGGTGAGGTGCTCGACGCACCCTCGCCGGTCGTCCCCGCTCAGGCTGCTCGCCGCGACCTCCCCGCTCTTGATCGCGCGCATCAGATCGAGCACGCCGCGCTCGGGTTTACCGCGCGGCGCGGGTGGATCGGGGGGCGGGGGCGCGGGCGTGACCGGGGTCGGAGGTGGAATCGGCGCCGACGCTCGCTTCGAGCGCGCATGGCGGGCGGGCTTCTTGGCGCGCTTACTTGGCACGGGCGGCCCCCCGCGGCCCACGGCGCCCCACGGCGCGGGCGGGCTTCCCGCGGCGGGCGGGCGTGCGCTCGCGCTGCGGGGCGCCACGCGGCGCCGTGGCGGCGCTGCTGGCCGAGCGCGCCGGCATCGCCGCCGACGCCGGCGCCGCGGCCGGGAGGGCGTACCTGGCGACCAG
>CAYVSR010000079.1:0-9014 GCA_964453125.1 uncultured Phycisphaeraceae bacterium
GGCGACATCCTCTCCCCGGCGACCGGGGAGAGGGGTTCCGAGGCGCCGGCGATCGGGGAGAGGGGTTGGAAGCGGAGGATGGCGACGCCGACGATGCCGTTGTCGCCGAAGCGGTCGGCGACGCGGATGGAGTAGACGCGGGCGCCGGCGGCGCCCCCGGAAGCAGCAGCCGCGTGGGCGTCGGCGAAGGCCTGGATGTCCTGCTCGGTGTAGCGCTTCGTGGTGAGGTTGAACTGGTTGGTCTTCTGGGTGAGCTGGGCGGTGCGCGCGAGCGACTGGGGCGTGACGGGGGCGATCTCGACCTTCATGTCGAGGGAGCGGTAGAAGTCCTCGAGGCTGGTGGCCTCGGACATGAGTTCGGAGCGGAGGCGCTGCTCGGCGTACATGCGCCCGCGGACCTTGTCTTCCGCGCTGAGCGCGAGGCGGTCGAACATGGGGCAGTCGCGCAGCGCCTCGGCGTAGCGCATGGGGTCGGCGGGGAGTTCGAGGACGTGGACCTCGGGGCACTGCTCGCGCACCCACTGGCGCTCGACGGGGTTGTCGTCGATGAAGGCGAGGGAATCGAGGCCGATGTTGAGGTCCTTGGCGATCTGGCGGAGGTTGCTCGCCTTGTCGCGCCAGTTGATCTGGAAGGCGGCGAACTGGTCCGGCTTGATGAGCATACCCGGGTGGGAGCGGATGGCCTCCATCGCGTCGGGCTCGTTGTTCTTCGAGTTGACCGCGAGGATCACGCCGCGCTCGAAGCAGTCGAGGATGGCGCGCTGGAGGCGCTGGTGCGCGGCGCCGGCGCCGTCGGGCCCGAGTCGCACGCCGTCCATTCCGTCCTCGCCGATGACGCCGCCCCAAAGGGTGTTGTCGAGGTCGCAGACGATGGCTTTGCAGCCGCGCCCGGCGATGGGGACGAGGAAGCGGAGCCACTCTCGCGCGACATGGATGAGCTCGCCTGGGGCGAAGGGGAGGCGGGCGAGGAGGAACTTCTTTTCGTCGAGCAGGGCGTCGGCGCCGCGACGGAGGAGGAGGGAGTCGGGGTCGAGGAGGTAGACGTTCTTGTGCTTGCGGGCGCAGGCGGCGATGGCGGCGTTGATGCGCCGGAAGGCCTCGCGCTGGCCGATCTCGACCTGCGCGTCGAGGGCGCCCAGCGAGGGGCGCGCGGGGGACTCGAGCAGGTGGACGATGAGGTGGGCCTTGGCGCGGGATCGGAAGGTGTCGATCCAGTTGACGAAGGAGCGCGAGACGCGGTCGATGTCGGCCTTGACGTCTTCCTCGCCCATCTCGGCGAAGCGCGACCAGAGGTCGGGGACGATGTCGCGCGCGAGAATTGCGAGGACGACGGCGTTGGGGCCGCCGGATTCGGAGGCGGCGTCGGGCGGGGTGTAGATGGGGGAGCCGGGGTTGAGGATGTCCTGTGCGTATGTGCCGTAGTCGAGGAGCGTGGCGCCGATGTCGAGCCCGCAGGTGAAGCCGGCGGCGCGGAGGAGAGGCACGACGGGCTCGAGGGTGCAGGAGCGCAGGAAGGCGACGCGGAGGGGCGTGAAGTTGAGCGCGGCGCGGAGCTTCTCGTAGCGCGAGACGACGAAGCCCGCGGTGGCGGGGTCGCCGGTGACGGACCACAGGGTGAAGAGCGCGGCGCCGGCGACGCCGGGCTGGTTGTCGGCGATGGCGCGGTCGGCGGCGTCGCGGAGGGCGCGCGGGTCGGGGCGCGCGGGGGAGTGTTCGGCGGGGGCGGGCTGTGCGGGCGCGGTGGTCACGGGAGTCGTGTTACGAAGGGCGCGGGGCGGGGGATCGCTCGAGAAGTTCGACGAGTTGGCGGGTGGGTGTGAAGAGCCACGCGATGCGCCTGCCGCCGAAGGCCACGGCGGGGGCGGGCGGGGCGATCAGGAGGCAGCCCTGCGTGCGCATCGTCGAGATCGTCTCCTCCAGGGCGGCCACTTCGTAGCAGAGATGGTAGGCCCCGGCGTCCTTGGCGAGGTACCGATTCACGGGGGCGTCGGGGGAGAGGGGCTCGACGAGTTCGATGCAGGGGTCGGCGGCGTTGGGCGCGCCGGGGTCGCGCTTGAGGAAGGCGACGCGGACCTTCTGGATGGGATCGTCGTACGGGCCGTCGGTGAGTCGGAGGCCGAAGATGGACTCGTAGTGGGGCAGCGCCGCGGCGATGTCACGCACGGCGACGCCGATGTGATGGAAGGCAAGGTCGGGCATGGGGTGGTTCAGGTTATCGGGCGATGGTCGCGGGCGTGTGCGGGTATCTTCGGCGCGATGGCGGAGTCTGTTCGCATCGAGGCGGTGACGCTGGAGGCGCTTCGCGGCGACCAGGACGCGCTGCACGCCCGCTGGGCGGACCCGTACGCCATCGCGCGGATGACGGAGGAGAAGCGGCGTGCGCTGCTCTCGAACCCGCTGCGCGGCGAGGCGGGGCAGGTCGTGCAATTGCTCGCGGTGAAGGGGGAATTCGGCGAGGGGGCGGCGCCGGCGCGGGTGATCGGGCGGCTTGATCTTGTGCGCGCCGAAGTGGTGGTGGATGGGAAGCCGGTCGGGGCGTTGTGGGGCAGCGACTGGAGCGTGCCCGAGGCAGAGCGGGGGAGCATGGCGGCGATCTCGCTGCTGATGCAGATGCAGAGGCTGACGGCGCCGGGCGGGATCGTCGGGGCGCACGGGCCGTCGAACCAGGCGGTTCCGGTGTACCAGAAGATGAAGTGGGCGGACCTGCCGCTGCGCCGGTTGATCCTGGTGCGCCGGGCGCGCAGCGTGGTGGAGCGGTACGTGGGGGGCGGGGTGAAGGGCGCGCTGGCGCGGGCGGTGTGCGCGGCGGGGCTGGCGGCGCATGGCGCGGCGCTGGCGGTTGTGACGAGGTGGGCGGCGCGCGGGCTCACGGCGCGCGTGGCGCACGAGTTCCCCGCCGAGTGGGAGCGGCTGCTGCCGGGGGACTCGGCTCGCGCGGGGGGGCATCGGTCCGCGCCGTACATCAACTGGTGGCTGGGCAACTCGTTCTTCGCGCCCGTGGGCGGGCGGGCGCGGAACCGGAATCTGCTCGTGCTGGTGGAGCGTCGCGGCGCCGGCGGGCGCGTCGAACCGGCGGGGTACGTGGTGTGCAAGGCGCGATTCCACGAGTTCGCGACGCACCGGCGCCTGCCGAACCTGCTGCTGGGCAGCGTGCAGGACTGGGCGTCGTTCGCGGGCGATGGTGGTCGGCCCGGGCCGGGGTGGGCGGCGTTGTTCCTCCTGGGCGCGCGGGAACTGGGGCGCGTGGGGGTGGACGCGGTGGAGGTGTGCGTGGACGAGCGTCACGGCGAAGGGGCGCGCGCCGCGCGGGCGCTGCGCCGGCTGGGCTTCCTGCCGGTTGGTGAGTTCCGCTCGCTGTGGAAGGCGGCGCGGGGGAGCCCGCTGGCGGACGCGGCGTTCGCCGATGGCGCGACCTGGCGCCTGCGCCCGGGCGATGGGGATACCTTCTTCACATGACCGGCGCACGACTCATCCTGAACGCGGACGACTTCGGGTTCTCCGACGAGACCTTCGAGGAGACGGTCTCGTGCTTCGAGGCGGGGGGGCTGACGAGCGCGACGATCACCACGAACATGCCCGCGGCGGCGCGGGCGTGCGAGTATGCGAGATCCCGCGCCGGCGACGCGTCGGTCTCGTTCGGCGTGCACCTGATGTGGGTCGGCGACGGCGTCGAGCGCCCGCTGAGCGAGCCCAAGGCCATCCCGTCGCTGATCGACGCGTCGTACGGGGACGGGCTGCTGATCAACTCGCAGCGGGCGCGCCTGGCGGCGCTGCGCGGAGGGCTGACCGACGCGGACATCGAGCGCGAGATGGTTGCGCAGATCGCGTACGCCCTCGACCACGGCGTGGCGATCAGCCACGTGGACAGCCACGGGCACATGCACAAGTTCGCGCCGTTCCGGCGGGCGCTGCGCCGCGTCCTGCCGCGGTTCGGGATCACGCGCGTGCGCAGCGTGCAGGACGTCTACCTGAAGAAGCCGCTGAAGAGCCCGAACTTCTGGGTGGGGCCGGTGTGGCGGCGGGCGATCCGCGCGGCGTTCACGACGACGGATCACCTGTATCTGCCGCGGAGCGCGGAGGACGAGGGCTGGACGGGCGCGCTGCTGGGCAGGCTGGCGCAGGTGGGCGGCACGATGGAGGTCGGCCTGCACCCGGGTCGCGAGGAGGCGTGGCGGGTGAGCGAGAAGAATGGAGCGATCGCGCTGGCGCGCCTGGCGCGGGAGCGGGGCGTGGCGCTGTGCACGTGGCGAGAGGTGTGAGACGTTTCGCGGGCGGTCAGAACGCCAGTGAGTACATCTCCTCGGTCTTCGCGACGATGCGGGCTTCGTCGAGGAACTGAAGGGTCCAGTCGCGGCCCTGGACGCCCATCGCGCGGAGGCGGACGCGGTCGGAGAGCAGGTCGGTGATGCGCTCGCAGAGTGTCTGGGGGTCGGGCTCGCAGATCACGGCGCCGCTCGATTGCTCGAGTTCGGCCCAGACGTCCACGCCCTTGGTGGTGACGACGGGGAGGCGGCAGGCGAGGGCCTCGAAGAAGACGAAGCCGAAGTTCTCCTGGCTCGTGGGGATGACGAGGATGTCGCTCGCCTCGTAGAGCGAGTACTTGTCGTCGTCCGACACCGTGCCGACGAACTCGACGAGTTCGGCGATGCCCAGGTCGCGCACGAGGACGCGCATCTGGTCGATGTAGTCGTCCGGGAAAGACTTGCCGGCCACCAGGAGGTTGCAGGGCAGGCCGGCGTCGCGCAAGAGGGCGACGGCGCGCAGCAGACGCTCGATGCCCTTCTTGTAGTGAATGCGGGAGAGGAAGAGGAGATTCGGGCGGCCGTTGGTGAGCTTGGGCCAGCGGGCGCGGGCGAGGCCGGGCCCGGGGAGGCTGCGGTAGGGGGTGAGGTCGAGGACGTAGGGGAACACCATCGTGCGCGCCTTGTGGAACCACTTGCGCGACTGTTCGAGCTCCTTCTGCGCGGTGGAGTGCACGCACGTGGCTTGCTCGAGCCAGCGCGTGCCGATGAGGCGCATGTACGCGAGCTTCTTGAGGGCGCCCTGCTGCATGCACCAGTCGTCGAGCATGCCGTGGATGGTGACGAAGTAGGGCAGTTTCATGCGGCGCGCGAGGGCGCCGAGCTGGGCGAGGTGGGGGTCCCACACGCCGTGGAGGTGCAGGAGCTGCGAGCCGCCGGGGGGCGACTCGCGGAGGCGTCGCTCGATGAGCTTGAGCTGTCTTGGCGTGAAGTAGAGGAAGCGGGACGCGGGGGCGCCGATGAGCGTGGTGCGCGGGGCGTTGGGCCCGCCCCAGCCCGTGGGGGTGTTGGCGATCTCCCACGTGAGGACGGAGACGTCGTGCCCGGCGGCGGCGAGCGCGTTGCAGAGGTCGACGCCAGCGCGCACCGTTCCTCCGAACTGCTCGTTGACCTGAGGAATGAGATGGGTCATCCGCATGGGGCGTGGGTCGCGGCCGGCGCTCAGCGGCTGGCGTACATCTCCTCGAACTGGTCGAGAATGCGGCTCGTGTCGAGGAAGCGGAAGGTCCACACTCGCCCGCGCTGGCCCATGGCGTCGAGGGCGGGGCGGTCGGCGAGCAGGGACTCGATGCGCCCGGCGAGCGCGGTCGGCTCGGTCTCGCAGATGGAGGCGCCGCCGGACTGCTCGAGTTCGGGCCAGAGGTCCACGCCCTTGGTGGTGATGACGGGCAGGCCGGCGGCCATGGCCTCGAAGAAGACGAAGCCGAAGTTCTCCTGGCTGGTGGGCAGGACGAGCAGGTCGGCGGCCTGGTAGAGCGAGATCTTGAGCGGGCCGCCGACGTGGCCGGGGAACTTCACCCATGCTTCGAGGCCGAGCTTGCGGACGAGGTCCTTGACGGCGCCCATGTAGGCAGTGTCGTGCGCATCGCCGGCGACGATGACGTGGCAGCGCAGGCCGCGGTCGTGCAGGAGTCGGGCCGCGCGCAGCAGGTGCTCGACGCCCTTCTTGTACGAGATGCGCGAGAGGAAGAGCAGCGTGGGCTCGGGGGCGGCGAGGCAGGGGAACTTCTCGCGCGCCATCTCGGGGCCAGGGGGGTCTTTGTAGGGGCGGAGGTCGAGGAGGTTGGGGATGACGAGGGGCCGACCGGCGGGGAACCACTTCGAGGCCTGGTCCATCTCGGCCTGCGCAGTGAGGTGGACGCGCACGGCGTGTTCGAGCCAGGCGCGCCCGAACAGCTCGAGGTAGACGCGCTTCTTCACGCCGCGCTGGGCCATGGACCAGTCGTCGAGCATGCCGCGGACGGAGATGAAGTAGGGGAGGCCGCGGGACTGGGCGAGACGGCCGAGCTGGGCGAGGTTGGGGTCCCATACGCCGTGGAAGTGCATGCAGTCGGGGCGGAGGTTGTCGAGCATGCGCCCGATGGTTCGCAGCTGGTTGGACGCGAAGAGGCGGCCGGGCATCGCGGGCTCTTCGACGAGCGCGACGCGGGGGCGCGCGGGGTAGCCCCAGCCCGGCGGGACGCTGGTGGAGTCCCAGGTGAGGACGGAGAGGTCGTGCCCGCGGTCGGACATGGCGTTGCAGAGGTCGATGACCGCGCGCACGGGCCCGCCGAACTGCTCGTTGACCAGCGACAGGAAATGGGCGATCCGCAGCGCCATGGGCGTGACAATCTAGTCGGTCGGCCTCGGCGTCGCCCTTCGCTCATAGAGGGATTCGTAGCGTGCGATGATGGCCTTGGGGTCGAGTTCTCGGAGCGCCCAGGCCCTGCCGGCGTCGCCCATGGAGGCGAGGCGCACGGGGTCGGCGAGCGCATCGGCGATTGACTCCGCCAGCGCCGGGATAGGAGGCGGGGCGGGAAGCGACGGCAGCGCCCCGTGCCCCGCCTCGAGTTCGCGCCAGATGTCCACGCCGCGCGTCGTGAGCACCGGGGTCGCGCAGGCGAGGGACTCGACGAGCGAAAAGCCCCAGTTCTCCTGCGAGGTGGGGAGCACGGTGAGCGTGGCGGCGCGGAAGAGGCGGGCCTTGTCGGCGCCGGTCACGTGGCCCAGGAAGACAACGCGCTCGGAAATGCCCGCGTCGGCGGCGCGCTTTCGGAGCGAGGCCTCATAACCCGGCGGTGACGTGACGGGGTCGGCGCTGCCCGCGACGAGCAGGATCGGGCGAAGGCCGCGCGCGAGGATGAGCGGCATCGCGTCGATGAGACGCTCGAGCCCCTTCTTCGGGTGGAGACGGGACAGGAACAGCAACACCGGTGTGTTCGGCGCGATGGGGAGCGACGACGCGCCCAGTGCGGCGGCGGCGCGCCGTGCTTCTTCGCGCGTGGGCAGACGATCGAACGGCGACAGGTCGAGGATGAGCGGCAGGACTTCGAACGAGGCGCGTCGCACGACGCGGCGTGCCTGCTCGCGCTCGGCCTCCGCGGTGCAGAGCACGGCGCCGGCGCGGCGCAGCATCGTGCGCGCGCCGAGCGCCAGGAACGCGCGCTTCTTGAGCGAGCCCTGGCGCATGGCCCAGTCGTCTAGCATGCCGTGGATCGAGAGGATGTATGGCACACCTGCACGACGGCAGAGCGCGCCGACCTGCTTGTTGGTGTTCTCCCACGGCACGTGCAGGTGCACCGCGTCGGACTCGCGGACGAGCGCGTCGATGCGCCCGAGCGCGGCGGCGTCGAAGCGGCGGACCGGCTTGGGCCCGCGCGGCCAGGGAAGGGTCACGACGCGCGGGGACGCGGGGCGGCGCGGCGCGCCGTCGGCCGCGGCGTGCGCCCACGTGGGCGGGGCGTCGCGGTCGTCGAAAGTGAGAAGCGTGACGTCGTGGCCGCGGCGGGCGAGGGCGTCGCACAGGTCGAGCACGGCGCGCACGACGCCGCCGTGGGACAGGACGATCTCGGAGAGGTAGTGGAGGACTCGCATGGCGGGGCGCGAGAGCGTAGCGGAAAGGACGGGGTGGAACCGCGGAAGGACGCGTGTGCGCACCGGCACAGAGACGTGATTGAACCCACACATATAGGCACGCACATCCATGGTGGATCGTGCGCGTGCAGTCGCGTACAGTTCTGTACGAATATCTGTACGGAGGCGTTTGACCCATGGACCGATTCGATAGCATCCCGGCGTCCGAGGCCCGTGCAAACTTCGCGTCGTTGCTGAACGATTGCGCGGAGCGGGGCGGACGGTTTGCCATTTTGTCGCACGGCAAGCCGGTGGCGGCGCTGCTGGGCTTCGAAGAGTGGCGGAGCATTGTCGAGACGCTCGAGATCATGAGCGATCCGAAGATGATGCGGCAGATCGAGGGGTCGCTGGCGGACATCAAGGCTGGGCGGCATCGACCCGTGGACGAGGTGTTTCGGGAGATTCTGAATGACCGGAAGGCAGCGAGCGCACAGGGTCGAACTCACGGCACGCGCCGAGCGCGATCTCCGCGAACTGGCAAGAAGAAGACCGGCCGCTGAGATCCGTCAGTTGCAGGCGGCGCTTGAGGACCTCGCGTTCGATCCTCTGACGAAGACGGAGCCCCTTCGGGGCAAGTTGAAGGGCCTGCGCAGCCGCCACGCCGGGCGGTTTCGGATCGTCGTCAAGGTCTCATCGCGACGCGTCGTTGTCTGGGTGGTGGGCCTGGGGTGGCACACCAGCGGCGACCGCGACGACATCTACGCCGTGCTGGCGCGAGCCATCGAACGAGGCATCATCGATCCGGACGCGATCGGCTGACCGCTCACCCCGCCGACTTGGCCCACTTGATCAGCACGTCGGCGACCTCCGGGCGGCTGAACTCGACGGGCGGGCGCTCGCCCTTGGCGAGCATGTCGCGCACCGCGGTGCCGCTGAGGTTGATGATGTCGCCCTCAATCTTCGGGTAGGTCTTGCCGGAGACCATCCCCCCGTAGGACTTGGAATAGCCGGTGTGCTCGAACATGAGGGGGAGGATGCCGAGGTTGGCGGGGTCGAGTTCGTCGAAGATTTTCTGGGCGTCGTACGTGCCGTAGTAATTGCCGACACCGGCGTGGTCGCGCCCGACGATGAAGTGCGAGCAGCCGTAGTTCTTCCGCATAA
>CAYVSR010000080.1:0-6871 GCA_964453125.1 uncultured Phycisphaeraceae bacterium
TGTCGACCGCGCGGAGGAGGGCCATGTTGCCCTCGCTCACGAGGTCGGCGAAGTCGACCTCGCTCATGCGCGTGCGCTTGGCCATGGCCAGCACCAGCGCGAGATTGGTGTTCGCGATCTGCTCGCGCAGCCGGTCCGCCTTGCGCCGCCAGCGCAGGAGATCGCCGGCCTGCTCGTCCGTCGGGCGGCGCGAGTCGGAGGCGTTGATGTCCTGCTGGAGCGCCCAGATGCAGCGGCGCGCGTAGTTGTACTGCAGGAAGAGCACCCGCTCCTCCGCGCCCGTCAGGATCACCTGGTCCGCCGTGCGCTGCTCGCGCGAGCGCGTCGGCGTCAGGTCGTCCATGACGGGGTGGTACCAGGAGATGTCCGGCTTGCGGATGGAGGGCGCCTCGTCGTAGATGCGCTTCTCGGCGCCGCTGCGCGTGAACTCCGGGCTGTCGATGAAGTCCTGCTCCTCGGCGAGGATCTCGGTGAGGAGTCGCTCGTCGTCGGGAGTGAGGCGGCGCGCCACCGCCCCCCGCGCGCCGGTGGCGCGCCGGGGCTCGACCGCGACGCGCGTGCGCCGGCGGGCTTGCTCGAGGGGCGAGATGCGATGCGTGCGAACGTCGTTCATGGGTTCCGTGCCGGCTGCCGTGCGCCGGGGCGCGGCGCCCGACCGCCTTGGTCGGCGACGCCGTGATGTTCCCGTCCACCTCGCCGCGGGGGGTCCCGAAACGTGGGGTTGCGGATTGTGAATCGGGAAAGGGGAGAGATCGGGACGAATAAAACCGTGCGGCAGATCGATCGAGCCCCATGGACGCCGCCGCTTCGCGTCGGATGAGGCGCTGCAAGGGTCCGGATTCCGTCTGGGAACCCGGCTGCCCTTGATACGGATTCCGGGAGAAAAGGTTCCCGGGTTCAAACGCTTGTTCTTAGACGTATTCTAAGTTTCTCGGACGATCCTGCAAGGGGTTTTTGGATTTCATTCGTATCCCGCCACCGAGGCGAGTTATGAGCGGTTTCGTCGGCCCGGAATGGTCAGATTTCACTAACTTTCAAAACTCTCTGAAACAATCCGGCCCGCCCGGCCGGCGCGCACGCTCCGAACCGTCGTCGGTCAGCGCGTATCCTCCGTCGTGCGCGGTCGCCAGGGCCGCGCTCGGCGCTCCGGCGCCGCTCGGCACCAATCACGGAGAGCAACCCCCATGCCGTTCACGCTCCCCCCCCTGCCCTACCCGACCAACGCCCTCGAGCCGCACATCGACGCCAAGACGATGGAGATCCATCACGGCAAGCACCACAACGCGTATGTCACGAATGCCAATAAGGCGCTCGAGGGCACGAAGTGGGCGGACATGGACCCGATCGAGGTCATCCGCAACCTGAAGGACCTTCCCGAAGACAAGCGCGGCCCGGTGCGCAACAACGCCGGCGGCCACGTGAACCACTCGATGTTCTGGACGCTCATGGCCCCGGCCGGCAAGGGCGGCGGCGGCGCCCCGTCGGGCGCGCTGGGCGACGCCATCGGCGGCGCGTTCGGCTCGTTCGACAAGTTCAAGGAGCAGTTCGCGGCGGCCGCGGCCGGGCGCTTCGGGTCGGGCTGGGCCTGGCTCTGCGTCAAAGGCGCGTCGGTCGCCATCTGCTCCACCGCGAACCAGGACAACCCGCTCATGGGCGAGGGCGTAGCCGGCTGCGGCGGGACGCCGATCCTCGGGCTCGACGTGTGGGAGCACGCGTACTACCTGAACTACCAGAACCGCCGGCCCGACTACGTCACCGCGTGGTGGAACGTGGTCAACTGGGCGAAGGTCGCCGAGAACTTCGCGAAGGCCAAGTGACCGGGTCGGTCACCCGCCCGGCCGCACGCTGACCTCGCGCGCGCCCACGACAATCGTCACGCCCCGACCGGCGCAGGCGAGCGTGAACTCCCTGCGCTCCGTCGAGCGGTCGCGCACGGCGCGCACGACGGGGTCGATCACCCGCGAGGGCAGGCGGTCGGCGCCGGCCCCCGAGGCTCGCAGGATCGCCGCGCGCAGGCCCGCGCCGAGCACGATCGGGCGTTCGTCACGCAGCGCGGCGCGCGGCCACGAGGTCGCGTCGCCGAACGCGGCGCGCGCGCGGTCGCGCACCAGACCCGCGGCGTCGCGCAGCAGGTCCGCGGCGCTGGCCGCACGACGCGCGGCGCCGGGGCGCATCGACTCGAGTTCGGGCGCGATTCTGGCTCGAACTCGCGCCCGCGCCCTGCGGGTGTCCGCGTTGGTCGAATCGGTCGCCCACGCGACACTCGCGAGCCGGCAGATCCGCTCCGCGTCCGCGCGCGTCGTCCACAGCATCGGGCGCAGCAGCGAGACGCCCGGCGCGAGCGGGCGCAGTGGCGCGACGCCGGCCAGCCCGTCCGGCCCGGCGCCGCGGAGCAGCGCCATCACGACCGATTCCAGCTGATCGTCGGCGTGGTGGGCGGTCGCGACCGCGTCGGCGCCGACGCCCGCGGCCATCCGCGCGAGCGCCGCGTATCGAAGGCGTCGGGCGCCCGCTTCCATGTTCTCACGGGCCGGGGGGTCGATCTCCGACTCGACGAAGTCGAGCCCGAGGTCGGCGGTCAGGGCACGCACGCGGTCGCGGTCGGCGAGTTCCTCAGCGCGCGGACGCAGCACGTGGACAACGTGGCCGACGACCAGGCGAGGCGTGGCGGAGCGGAGGCTGAGGAGGAGGGCGGTGGAGTCGGCGCCGCCGGAGCAGGCCACGAGCGTCGGCGCGTCGGACTGGCCCACCTTCGAGCCTCGACCGAGGCGGGCGTCCGCGACAAGGTCGCGCCACCGCCGGACGACCGCGCGAACCGCCGGATCGCGGCGCAGCCCCGGCGATGCGCCGCCGGTCCCCCGGGCGGGGCGGTCCAGCGCGGGCGCCGGCGTGTCGGGGGTTGGGTTTGTCACGGCGCCGGAGGGATGGTACCGATACGTGACGGACCGGCCGGGCCTGAGGCCCTCCGGAGCATCGCCCTTCGGAGCGCACACGACACGTGACGGAAGCGGTCAGAGAACACGCCTGGTCGATCGTGCTGCTCGCGATGGGCTCGCTCATGCTCGCGCTCTGGGCGGCGCCGCGGGCCCGTGCGTGGAGGCTGCGCTTTCTCGCGCGCCCGGACGCTCGCTCGCGCGGCGCGACGCGCGACCCCGTCGGCGACGTGGCGAGGGACGCGGAAGAACTGGCCCGACATCTCGCGGCGCAGATCGACGCCAAGGCCGAGCGCCTCGAGCGACTGATCCGCGCGGCTGACGATCGCCTCGCGGCGCTGGAGTGCGCCGCCGCCGAAGGGCTGCTCGACGCCCCGGCGCGCCGGGTCGGTGATCCTTCGGGAGACACGCCCCCGGCGCGGATCGGCCGGGCCATCGGCGCCGTCACGCTCGAAGCGGACCCGATCACGCGGCGCATCCACGAACTCGCGGACGACGGGAAGTCGGCGAGGGAGATCGCCCTCACGCTCGGCGAGCATGTCGGCAAGGTGCAACTCGTCCTCGCGCTTCGCGGCTGACGCGCCTCAGGGCGCTCGCGCGGGGCGCACCTGCACCGAGCCCCCGGGGGGCCTTGATCAGCCCGAGATACCCCGCGTCCGATCGCAACTGCAGCGTCGTCGGGGCGCCGGCCTCGCGCGACTGCGACGACGGGATCGACGGGTCAACCTCGATCGGCGTGTACGAGGGATCGACCGCGACCCTGCCGGACACGGTGTCGGGAATCTCCAGCAGGACGGCGCCGAGGGGCGAGGAGAGCGAGAACGGGGTTCCAGCGCGACGCGCCGCCAGACGGAGACGGATGGCCGCGTTGGTGGTCTGAGCCAGCACGCCGGCGGGCGCATCCAGGATCTCGATGCCTGCGTTGGCGGTGGTCGCCTCGACAGAGCCGGAGGGGCGTTCGATCAGGATCCGCGAGTTCTGGGTCGTGGCCACCACGCCGCCGCGCTGCGAGACGACGAGGATCTCGCCCGCGCCGGTCTCGAGGTCGGCGTCGCCCGGCGCATCGCGCAGCGTGATCTCGCCCTTGGGCGTGCGCACGCGGACGCCCGCGCACGCGCGAGGCAGCTCGACCGTCGGGATGAACGCCTCGCCGGGATTGGCGCCCTCTGGGAACGCGGCGAAGACGCGCAGCGAGCCGTCGGGCTGGGGTTCGGCGCGGATCGCGGCCAGCGCCAGGCGCTCGGGCGTCGTGGCGCCGATCTCGGCGCGGATGCGCACGTCGGCGCGGTCCGAGCCGACGACGGTGACCGGGCCCGACGCCTCGATGTCCACGAGGGCCGCGGGGGCAGGCGCCTCGAGCGTGCGCTCCTCGACGCGGAGCGAGACACGCTCGCGCCGACGCCGCTGCGGATCCTGCTTGCGCCGCTCGAGTTCCTCCGCGGTGGGCGTCGGGTCGCGCCCGGAGGACATGTTCACGGCGGAAGAGGCGGGCGCGTCTTCGCCGGTCTTCTGCGCGGGCGGATCGCTGACCTGCTGCGCCGCGGGCGGCGCGGACGAGCACGCCGAAAGAACGAGGCTCGGCGCGAGGAGTAGCCCCGCGCCGAGCCGTCGAAGAGTGGTCATGCGTGGGCGTCTGTTCACGCCCCGATCGTACGCGCCGCGATCAGAGGCCGGACGAGCCTCGGGCGTCCGCCGCGTTCACGACGCGGACCTCGATGGATCCGTTGGACGTGCTGATCGTCGACTTGGGGCCGCCCGCGCCGACGCTGGCCTCGAGCCGGTCCTTGCCGCGGATGACGCGCCCGGAGCCGTCGCGGAAGCGGGTGGAGGCGTTGGACGTGCTCATGACGACCGACCCGTTGAACCCCTTGCCGCATTCCACGTCGACGCCGCCGTTGGACGAATCGACGCGGACGGGGCCCGTCGAGGAGTCCGCCAGGCGGACGTCCACGGAGCCGTTGGAGGTGTCGAGATCGACCGCGCCCCCGATGTCGCGGGCGCCGATGCCCCCGTTGCTGGTGCGCCCGTTGAGCGAGCCGGAGATCCGCTCAGCGTCGATGTTGCCGTTGCTGGTGCGCGCCGTGACGTCGCCCTGGTGCGATGCGACGGTGATCTTGCCGTTGGAACTCACGAGCTTCGCGCCTCCCGAAAGGCCGGCGATGCGGACCGAGCCGTTGGAGGTGTCAAGGTCCACGCCGCGGGCGTCGGGCGTGACAATCTCGAACGAGCAGCCCTCATTCGAGAGGCGCTTGTCATCCGGCCACACGACGGAGACGCGCACGGCGCCCTCGGCGTCGCGCTCGGCGATGACCTTCGTGTTGGCGAGGCGCTCGTCCGTCTTGGCGCGGACGATGGCGGTGACGACGACGGACGCGGACTGGGGCGCCGCGTCGACCTCGATCGAGCCGTTCTCGGTGCGCACATACATCGGGGTCGCGGGCTGGTGGGCGATCTCGAAGCGGCGCGTCTCCTTCACGACGCGCGACGAGCCCGACCAGTCGTCGTGGTCGTGGCCGTCGTTGACGATGATGCAGCCTGCCGGGGCCACCGCCCATGCCGATACGAGCGTGGAAAGAGCGACGAGCCGGGCGAGCGAGCTGATTCTGCGCATGTTGTCCTCTCCGCAAGGGGTTGGCTGACTATTGGGACGCGCGACGGGCCGGTTTCAGTCGGGCCGGCGCCACCGCCGGCGCGTCCGCCGCCTTCTACTCCCGACGGCCCGGCACGTTTCGGGCGCGGGTCGGGTCAGGCGCGGCGCTTTACGGCGTCGAGGCAGAGGATCTCGAAGGCGACATGGGCCGCCAGGAACGCGGTGATGCCCGAGACGTCGCGGTCGGGGAGCACCTCCACGACGTCCCCCCCCACCACGTTCGCCCCGCGGAGGGACCGGAGCAGGCCCAGGACCTCGGCGGACGTGAACCCGCCGACGCACGGCGTGCCGGTGCCCGGGGCGTAGGCGGGGTCCACGCAGTCGATGTCGAACGACAGGTACGCCTCCGCGTCGCCCAGCCGCTTGAGGAAGTCGGCCACGACCTTCTGGCCGGACGGGGTCCGCCACTCCTCGGCGGTGACGATGGTCACGCCGTGGTCCTTGGCATAGGAGAGGTCGTCTTTCGTGTTCAGGGGGCCCTTGATGCCCACGGAGAGCATCCGGCGAGGGTCGATCAGCCCCTCCTCGATGGCGCGGATGAAGGGCGACGCGTGCGAGTACCGCTCCCCCAGGAACTGATCGAGGGTGTCCACGTGGGAATCGAAGTGCAAGAGAGCCAGCCCGCCCTTCGGGGCGCCGCGCCGCTTCCAGGTGGCCCGCATGTTCGGCAGGGCGACCGAGTGGTCCCCGCCCAGGGCCAAAAGTTTGGTTCGGGCGGGATCGCCCAGCGCCAAGGCGAATTCGGCGATGGTCGCCGCGTTCTTCTCGCACGAGAACACGTTGACCGGGGCATCCCCCGCGTCGGCAAGGCTGAAGATGTCGGTCAGGGTGACGTCGAAGGGGATGTGATAGACCTTGAGGTACTGGGAGGCCTCACGGATGGCGCGGGGCCCGAACCTGGCGCCCGGGAAATAGGTCGTGCCGCCGTCGAAGGGGGCGCCGTAGACGGCCCAGTCCGGCGGGGCGCTGCCAGGCCCCAGGTCGGTCAGCCGCGGGTAGCGACCAAAGGTCGGCAGGCCGGCGAACCGGGGGTTGACGCGCGGGTTCGGGAGGACGGTGGGGGGGCCTGACGCCATAGGGACCACGATGGTACCGCCCTGCCTCGACGGCTCCGTGGCCTGCCCGAAGAGGGCGTGAGTCGAAGGGGACCCGCCCGACGGGACCCTCGTAGACAAACGCTTGGCGGCTGAGTTCGGACCCTTGCAATGGGACCCCTTCTTGGGATCGCGCGAACAGTTCGAGCGCGACGCGAACAAAAAAAGAACGCGGGCCCGCGCCGTGGCGGGCC
>CAYVSR010000080.1:6881-8936 GCA_964453125.1 uncultured Phycisphaeraceae bacterium
CGCGCGCTCAGGGGATCAGGCCGAGGCCTTGGCCTCGCAGCAGCCCCCGCCACCGCAACCGCCCGTGCCGCAGTCGGCCGGGGCGGCGGCGGGCGCGCAGGCCGCCTCGTCGCACGCGCCGGGGGCGCAGTCGTCGCAGCAGCAGCAGCCCGAGCCGCAGCAGCCGCCCGATCCGGTCTTGGCAGACGGGGCGCCGATAGGCGCGAGCGCCGTGGCGGCCGCGGCGAGACCGAGGAGGGAGAGGAGACCGATGACGTTGCGTCGATTCATGGAACGTCCTTCCTTTCGAGAAGGTGAGATGCGTTTGGAAGCCCGGTGGAGCCCGCGCGACGATGGCGCCGGGGTCCGGGCGTGGAATCACGTGCACGAAGAGGTTGTGCGACTCTTGTGGAGGGTCGCGTCTGGCGTTGCGCGTGCGCGCAGCGCTGCCGCGGCCCCGGTGTGATTCAGATCAGCCAGACGCCCAGCGTGGCGCGAAGGCGTTCGGGGCTCATGCTCGATGGATGTCTTTCACTCCAAGAGCGCGGAGCAGGGCCCGGTTCGCGGACGGTCGGGGCGGGGTAGGAGGCCTCGGCGAACAGAACTTCCGGCCCGAGAGGGCGACCCTGCTCGTGGCGCTGGTCGCGCCGCTCGAGCGGGGCCGGTCGGTCCTCGCAGCAGATGGTGGCGCAGAGCGGGCAGCAGTGCGGCGGCGCGACGGTGCACGCGGGCTCGGCCGCGGTATCGCAGGCGGGCGTCTCGATCGCCGCGCAGCACGAGGTGGCGGGCGGCGAACACTCACCGGCCGCGCGCGAGCCGGAGGCGAGCGAGGCGGGCGCCATCGGCGCCATTGTCAGGCAGCACAGCGTCGGCAGAACCTGCACGACGAGAAGCCAGAAGGCGAGCGCCCGCGAGACCATGCGTGCAACGTTCGACGCGCGCCGCGGAGCCCGGGTTCCGTGAGGCGGTGAAATCTGTTCCGGGTTGGGCTGGCCTTCGGAGTCGGCGCCCCGGAATCACGCCTGCGGCGGGGGATTCGGGCCGGTCGGGGAACCATCCCGCGGCAGGTACCCGCCACACTCTGGGCAGGTGTCGCGCGTCAGGCCCTTGAGGGGATAGCCGCAGTCCGGGCAGTAAGGCCGGTTGGTGGGGACGAGATGGTCGACGACCCACCTGCCGCCGACGAAGAGGTAGACGCCGATCGCGAACTGGATGAACCCCGCGAGGAAGTTGACGACAAAGCCCAGGCCCTGACCGTTGGGCCCGAAGAACGCGGGCATGGCGCCGGTGTTCGCCGCGGCGGCGTGCATGCGGAAGAGCTGGAAGAACACGCCGGCTTGGCGGATCGCCTCGGGCAGGCCGAGGCCGATGAGCAGGACGCCCACGCACTTGAGGACGAGGCGGAGCCAGGTCTTGTGCTTCATGTGATCGCTCCGGCGTGGCTCATCGGAGCCACGCGTCGTCGAAATTCATCCCGGGCGCGATCGTCGCGCTGTCGCCCTCTTCGAGCATGTGGGCCACTGGGTAGGCGCAGTAGTCAAGGCTGAACGCGCCGGCCGGGCGGTGGTTCCCTGAGAGACCGAGCCCGCCGAAGGGCAGTTTGCTGCTCGCGCCCGCCGTGCCCGTGTTCACGTTCACACATCCCGCGCGGCATTCCGCCAGGAATCGTTCGGCGTTGCCCTTGGTTCGCGTGAAGATCGAGGCGGCGAGGCCGAAGCGCGTGGCGTTGGCCTGCCCGATCGCGTCGCCGAGGTCGCGGCAGACGGAGACGCGGAGCAACGGGCCGAACACCTCGACATCGCAGCCGGCGTCGGCGCTCGCGCTGTCTGACAGCGAGAAGCGTTCGACCCGGAGCACGCCCGGCGAGATGTAGAAGCCCGCGCGCGGGTCGCCCGCGGCGATGCCGCGCGGGTCGTCGAGCGCGCGGCAGGGGACGAGCGCCTCCGCCCCGGCGCACGCCGCCGCGTCGCGCTGGAACGCCAGCACGCTTTCGCGGGCCTCGGCGCGGATGATCGGGCCCATGAAGGCGTTCGGGTCGCGCGGCTCCCCCACCGCGATCGCGCGGGCGCCGGCGCA
>CAYVSR010000081.1:0-8927 GCA_964453125.1 uncultured Phycisphaeraceae bacterium
GGGACGAGCCGCCCGACATCGACATCGACTTCGAGCACGAGCGGCGCGAAGAGGTCATCCAGCACATCTACACCACCTACGGCCGCGAGCGTGCCGCGCTCACGGCGGAGGTGATCTCCTACCGGGGTCGCAGCGCCGTTCGCGACGTGGGCAAGGCGATGGGCCTCTCGCTCGATCTCGTGGACCGCCTCGCCAAGGACATGGAGTGGTGGACGGATTCGCCCGATCGAGCCGGCCGCGTCCGCGCGATGGGCCTCGACCCCGCCGAGCCCACGCTCGCCCGCACGATGGCGCTCGCGTCCGAACTCATGGGCTTCCCTCGCCACCTCTCCCAACACGTCGGCGGCTTCGTCATCACCCGCTCGCCGCTGTGCGAACTCGTCCCCATCGAGAACGCCCGCATGGAAGACCGCACCGTCATCGAGTGGGACAAGGACGACATCGACGCGCTGGGCATGCTCAAGGTGGACGTGCTGGGGCTGGGCATGCTCACGTGCCTGCGGAAGGCGATGGATCTGGTGAATAAAAGGCACGAAGGGACGGAGGCACGGAGGCACGAAGGGACAGAGCGACCAAGGGATGAATCGGACGAACATGCATGTCATCAGGAGATCGATGATGCACGAGTCAAAGCCTCAGAAGGTGCGGACATTTCGAGACCTCATCGCGTGGCGAAAGGGCATGGCGCTGGCGCGCCTGGTCTATCAGACGAGCACGCATCTACCGCCGAGCGAACGGTTCGGGCTGACGAACCAGATGCGCCGCGCAGCGGTGTCGATCCCCTCCAACATCGCGGAGGGCTATGCCCGCCAGAGCCTCCCGGATTATCTCAAGCATCTTCGGATCGCTCGCGGATCGCTCGCGGAACTGATGACACAGACGGAACTCGCCGCGGCGCTCGGCATGATGGAGATCCCGGAGGCCCTCTCCGAAGCCCTCCTCGAGGAAGATCGGATCCTGCAGGGATTGATCCGCGCACTGCAGCGAAAGACGAACGACCGCTAACGCGTCCCGACTGTTCGCCCGCGATGCGACGCCACGCGCAGCCCATCACGTCCCAGCATCCTGTTTCCCCTCCGTGCCATTGTGCCTTCGTGCCTGCGTGCCTGCGTGCTCCCGCGGCTCCCTCGCTCAAGCTGCACTGCATCCCCCCCGAAGATCCCGCCACCTACGACATGATCTGCGCCGCCGACACCATCGGGGTCTTCCAGATCGAGAGCCGGGCGCAGATGAGCATGCTGCCCCGCCTCAGACCCCGCTGCTACTACGACCTCGTGATCGAAGTGGCGATCGTCCGCCCCGGGCCGATCCAAGGCAACATGGTGCACCCCTACCTGCGCCGGCGCAGCGGCGAGGAGCCCGCCGTCTATTTCGACGACCGCGTGCGGCGCGTGCTGGAGCGCACGCTGGGCGTGCCGCTGTTCCAGGAGCAGGCGATGGCCCTCGCGGTCGAGGCCGCGGGGTTCACGCCCGGCGAGGCGGACCAACTCCGGCGCGCGATCGCGGCGTGGAAGACACGCGGCAACAAGATCGCCGCGTTCGGCGAGCGCATCATCGACGGCATGCGCGCCCGCGGCTACCCCCGTGAATTCGCCGAGCAGTGCTTCGAGCAGATCAAGGGGTTCAGCGGCTACGGCTTCCCCGAGTCCCACGCCGCCTCGTTCGCGCTGCTGGTCTACGCCTCCGCGTGGCTCAAGCGCCACCACCCCGCCGCCTTCGCCGCCGCGCTGCTCAACAGCCAGCCCATGGGCTTCTACCAGCCCGCCCAGATCGTCCGCGACGCCCGCCAGCACGGAGTCGAGGTCCGCCCGGTCGATGTCAACGCCAGCGCGTGGGATTGCACGCTGGAGGAACACGGCGACACAGCGACGCGGCGACGAGGGGAGGCACAGGCGGGCGGAGACCGACAATACGGCAGTGGGGGCCCGGCGCTGCGCCTGGGCACGCGTCTCGTGCGCGGCGTCGGCGAAGCGGACGCCAGCGCGATCGCCCGCGCTGTCCGCCGTGCCGGCCCGTACCAAAGCATCAAGCCCCTGTGGCGCGCCAGCGGCGTGCGCGTGACGACGCTCCGCCGTCTCGCCAAGGCCGACGCCTTCGCCTCGATGGGTCTGACCCGCCAGCGCGCCCTGTGGGCGATCCAACCCCTCCGCGACACGCCGCTCCCGCTGTTCGACGCGATCGAGCCCGGCGTCACGCCGGATCGCGAACCCGGCGCGGCGCCGCATCGCCGCGCCCGCGAGGCCGACGTCGCGCTGCCGCCGCGCACCCCCGAGTCCGAAGTCATCGCCGACTACCACGGCGTCGGCCTCTCCCTCCGCGCCCACCCCGTCTCGTTCCTGCGAGACCGGCTGGACGCGCTCCGCGTGCGCCCGAACGCATCCCTCGCCGACGCGAGCGCGACCCCCGCGGGCCGAGTCGTGCGCGTCGCGGGCGTCGTGCTCGTTCGCCAACGCCCCGGCACCGCGTCGGGCATCGTCTTCATCACCCTCGAAGACGAGACCGGCGTCGCCAACCTCATCGTCCGCCCCAACATCTACGACCAATTCCGCCGCGCCGCGAGGCACGCCAAGGTCCTCCTCTGCCAGGGCAAGGTCGAGCGCCAGGGCGCGGTGGTCCACGTGCTCGCGCGATCCCTGCGGTCGCTGGACCAACTCGCACCCGCGCTGGCCACGGCGTCGCGGGACTTTCACTAGCCCTGGCCTTCTCGTGCCGCCGTGTCGCGCCCGGAGCGAGCGCGCGCGACACGCTGCGGGCGCCGACTTCGGCGCGTATGTGCGGCGTCGCCGCCGAACGATGGCCAAGCCGCGCCCCATCCCCAACCCGGACCGCCTCCAGGCCGCCGTCGCCTACCTGCGCCGATCGACCGAGCAGCAGAAGCGGTCGCTGGGCGATCAGGAGGCGGTCGTGCGCCGATACGCCGGCCGAAGGCGCCCGCGGAGACCTCCGCGGGCGTCCTTTCGTTCTGGTGAGCGAGAGAGACGAGAGGTTGAGACGACGGGCATCGTTCAGCAGGCAAAGCCGTAGTTGCTCAGCACGAGGTTAAGATCCGCGAAGTTCACGCTTCCGTCGCCCGTGACGTCGCCGGCGAGGCTGACGCCCGACTGGCCGAACTGCGACAGCACGATGTTGAGATCGGCGAAGTTCACGGCGCTGTCGCCGTTGGCGTCGCCGGGGAGCGTGCCCACGGTGAGCCGCTCGGCGAGTGTCGAACTCGTGATGCCGTCCTCGAGCGTCGAGAACCCGACGCACCAGATGCCTCCACCCTCGGCGACCTCCATCCCGCCGTTGCGGATGACGTACGTCGCGCCCGGGACCGCTGCAGCGATGGCCTCCCATGCGGTCCCGTTCCACCGCCAGAATCCGTCCCACCCCGAGGCCCAGACCTCGTTGGTGCCGACCGCGATCAGCGACCCGCCGGAGTTGGGCGGCGCTGGCATCAGGTTCCACTGCGCGCCATTCCAGCGCATCACCACGACGCCGAACCCCGACGCGTTGCCGAGCGCCCACACGTCGTCGGGCCCGGTCGCCGCGATGTCCTCCAGCCCGCTGCTCAGCAGGTCCTCGATCGGGCTGTGCACGTGCGACCACTGCGCGCCGTCCCAGTGATACGTGACCGCGCGGAATTGGCCGCCGATGTTCCGGTAGTCGCCCACCGCCCAGACGTCGTCGCTCGAGATCGCGACCACGTCGCTCAGTTCGTGGTGCCGGTTCGCGACGCGCGGCACGTTCACGTCCGTCCAGGTCGAACCGTCCCAATGCACGGCGAGCGGGACGGTCGTCGCCGCGGCGTCGCCGAAGCCCGCCGCCTGTCCGACCGCCCAGATGTCGTCGTGCGCGAGCGCGGCGGCCTCGACGAGACTCCCGCCGCGCGGGCCGAAGGGGTGCTCGGTCTGCGGGCGCAGCGTCACCGCTTCGACCAAATCCCACGAACCCCCGCGCCATCGGAGCACGAGGGGGCGGTTGTCGTACGGGTAGCCGGCGAAGACGCCGCCGACAACCCAGATGTCGCCGTTGGGCGCCGCCTCGACGCCCGCGGCGTCGGGCGCGGTCCCGAGGTGCGCGGTGGAGGGCAGGGTCGTTTCGTTCCACGCCGCCCCGTTCCACCTGAGCGCGAGCGGGCCGTGGACGCCCGAGACGTCCCGCCAGAGCCCCACGGCCCAGGCGTCGCCGGCGGAGCGCGAGGTCACGGACGTGAGCCGCGTCACGCTGTCGCCGACGTTGGGTGTCGGCGTGATCGTCCATTCGTCGGCGCAGGGCGGGCCGGCGTGGCCGACGGCGGACACCAGCACGATCGCGCCGAACGCGTGCGGGCGCCGGCGACCCGCGAGCTGTCGGATGCGTTTCGGGAGGTGGTTGGCTGGCATCGGATTCCCTTTCTGCCCGCGTCGGTGAGCCCGTAGGCTCGACCGGTCGCAGGGCGCGACTAGCACACCTGCCCGAACTGACTGAGCACGAGGTTCAGGTCGGCGAAGGTGACGGCGCCGTCTCCGGTGACATCGCCGGCGAGGCCGGCGCCGCTCTGACCGAACTGGGAGAGCACGATGTTGAGGTCCGCGAAGTTCACGGCGCCGTCGCCGTTGGCGTCGCCGGGGCACGGCGCGTCGCCCAGGCGTGTGAGACCGATGCGATACGAATCGAACGGCGCGTCGGTGACAAAGCGGGAGCACGCGACGAGCGAGCGGCCGTTGGGACGGCAGGCGATGGCGGCGACGGCGTCGGCGTCTGGCCGCGCGCTCAGAGCGAACGCCTGCGGGTCGAGCACGACGCCGGCCTCGGTGACCCGCGCCGCGAAGATGTCCGTGCGTTCGTCGAAGAACGCGTGCTGATTGCGCTGGTCGTCCCAGGCGACGACGAAGTTGGCGCCGTCCCAGCCGACCACCGGTCGCAGCTGGCGCCCGGGGGCCTCCGCGATGGTGATGTCGCCGGTGGCAAACGTGCCATCCGGATTCATGACGCGGCCGGAGATGTAGTTGTTCGCGTTGGCGAGCGAGTTGCTGCGCCACACGAAGAGGAACTTCTCGCCCGAGAAGGCGACGTCCGGCGTGCCGGCGTTCCCGGAGAACGTGGACGGGTTGCGCGCAGGGGTGGCGGCGCCGCCCGCATCGACGAAGTTGTAGATGGGGTCGGAGTGCGAATCGTCGTGGCTCCAGTGGCTGTGGTAGACGACGATCCAGCGCGAGCCGTCGGTGCGCACGCGCGGCCCGGTCGAGACGTACCCGCCGCCGAGGATGAAGGGACCGGGATCGAGCGGCGCTCCCGTCGTCCCGTCGATGCGGATGGCCTGCGCGAAGATGGTCTGCGGGTAGGTCGCGAAGCGGCTGCTGGCGATAAGGAAGTCGTCGCCCAGCGCCTCGACGTCCGGCGCGAAGCCGGGCATGACGTCGAGCGGCGCGGGATCGACGAGCGCGCCGGTCGCGGTCAGGCGCCGAGCCAGGATGGTTGAAGCGTCCCACGTCAGGAGGTACACCGACCCGTTCCAGGCGATCCCGACACGCCCAACGGTCGGGCCGCGGTAGACCTCGATGGGTTCGGCGGTGGTTGGACGGCCGGTGGCGTCGAGCAGATGGACGAGCACGCGGTCGTCGCTGGCGAACTCGCTGACGAAGGCGAGCGCGGTCTGGCCGCCGGGCCCGGAGGCGAAGTCCGGGGCGCGCTGGCTGGCCGAACTGGTGGACACGCATCGCTCGGCGCCCGGTGTGTTGCCGGAGCTGATGGGGAGGACAAACACGTTGGTGTCGTAGTTGTTCGCGACGCGGAGGTCGTACCAGAAGAGGTGCACGCCGCCGCCGGGCCGCCCGACAAGCGCGGGGGCGTAGGCGGTGTTGACGTTGCCGCCGATCGAAATGGGCAGGAGCACGCCGCCGTTTGGATCGAGGACGGCGCCGGAGGCGCTGATGCGCACGGTGCGAAGAATGTCGGAGACGCCCCACTCGAGCCACCAGTTCGCGCCGTCGTGGGCAAGGGTGGAGTGTGTGTACTGGCTGAACCCGGAGACGAGCGCCGTCCCTGCGGGCGTGAGGAGGACGCCCTCGCGCGTCATCCGCGAACCCAGAAGCGTGCCGAAGTTCTCGATCCACGCGACGTAATGTTCCGAACCGTTGGTCGCGATTCTCAGGCTGGGCACGGAGAATGGGGAGCCGATCGGCTGAGCGTTGAGCCCCACGCGCTGCGCGAGGAGTTCGCTCGAGTTGTTCCACGTCGGCCCCGCGGCGAGATACTCGCCATCGGCCGCGAGCAGGGTGAGGCCGCCGTAGATCCAGTCGAGCAGCATGCGAGGCTGGGCGTCGAGAATCTGGCCGCTCGCGTCGATGCGCTGGCCGGCGAGGAATGTGCCGTAGCCGTCGTCGTGGTAGAGGCAGCGCGTCACGAGCCACTGCCCGTTCTGCCCCGCGACGCTGAGACCGATGGTGGAAGGATCGAACTGGGTTGGGGGAAAGAGGATCGGCGTGGTGTCGAGCGGCTGCCCCTGCGGAGTGACTCGCACGGCGCGGACCTGCGTGCCGAAATAGCCCCCGACCGGGTCCTGAGACTCGAAGACGACGAGCCACGCCGAACCGTTCCAGGCGACCCTGGGGTAGCGCTGCACTCCCATCGCGGCGTTGATGATGAAGGGCACGGCGTCGATGGGGTTGCCTTGGGCATCGAGGCGGACGCCGAAGATGTCGCCCGCGCTCTCATTCGTGGAGTTGCCGACGTTTTGCGAGCGGTAGTCGCTCCAGACCACGAGAGTCTGATCGCCGCCGCGGGCGACCGCGTGGTCTTGCTGGCTATTGGTCGCGGGCGCCACCGACGTGTCACCCGGCAACAGCCCGAGGTCGGAGACGGGTACGGGCTGGGCCACCGCCGTGTTGGCAGGCGCCAGAGAACCCATCGTGAGCAGGGCAGCGGCAAGGCGGACGAGGGCTGAACGTGTCATGGGTCAGGCTCCACGAGAGTGTGTTTACGGGGCGGGTATGGGGTCCGCCCGATCGGTGACGCATGCACCCCATGCAAAGCGGGCGCCACAAGGTGATACAATTGTCCTGTTTGGCGGCGCTTCTGGGTTTTCTTCGAGATCGCCGCTGCGGTGGGGGAAATCGCGGGATGGCCGGGGCGTTTGTCGCGGTTCTAGGTCCGGCTGGTTGGGGGGTGTGGCCCGGAGCGGCCCGATTTCGGCCGCCCGTGGCCAGAGGATCCTGTCGCTTGAGGGACGAGTCGGAAAACCCGGCAGGCGCTTCAGCAGGTCGCCCCGAAGTCCTCGGCGTCGACCGGCGTCCGCCAGCAGCCGTCCGCCTCCCGACGTCCGAGGGTCCCTCATCGCTCTGGCCACCCGCAGCCGAGTTCCGGGCGGGCCTCAAACCCACCCAGCGTCACCTGCCCCCCAGAAACACCGAAGGCCCGGCCATTTGGCCGGGCCTTTGTATCTGCAGGCGGTGGCGGGGAAAGGGGGTCGAGCGTTAGAGATGTCCTTTTTGTCACCCCTGCGGAATAGCGCGGAGTCGCAAGTCTTTGTGACGTAGCGACTTATGCGATGTCACCCTCGCGAGGGGTGACACGCTCATTTTGGCCCAATTCAGCTAGCGCGCGAACCCAGATTGGACGCAATGACGCTCGGGCTCGCGCACGGGGCTCGGCTCTTGAGGCAGGGATCGGCGAGCATCGGCGCCACAAGCGCCGTCCACCCCGTCTGGTGGGATGCTCCCAGCCCCTTCCCCGTCTCCGCGTGGAAGTACTCGTGGAAGAGGAGAAGGTCCCTCCAGTGCGGGTCGGCCGCGAACCGCGCTGGATGGAGTCCGGTCTCCCCCGAGGTCGGCAGGCCGTGGCAGGGTCGACCGCCGCGATCGCTGGCGAGGAACAGGCTCGAAAGGCGCCGGCGCAGCTCGCTGGCAATCTGGGCGAGATCGAGCATGCGTCCCGAACCGGTCGGGAACTCCAGCTTCAGCGAGTCGGCGTAGAAGTGGTGGTAGCGCTCGAGGGCCTCGACGAGCAGGAAGTTGAGCGGGAACCAGACGGGCCCGCGCCAGTTCGAGTTGCCTCCGAAGAGCGCGGTGGTGGACTCGCCCGGCGTGTACTCCACGCGGAAGTCCTCGCCCCCGGCGCGGAAGACGTACGGGTGATCGCGGTGCACTCGCGAGAGCGAGCGAACGCCGTAGGGCGAGAGGAACTCGTTCTCGTCGAGAATGGCGCGCAGGGCTCGCGCCAGCCGCTCTTTCGAGGGGATGGCGAGGAGTCGGTGTCCGGCCCCGCTCCCACCCGACGATCCTGAGGCGGGGCAATGGCCGTCGACATCATGCTCCATGTAGGAGATGTGCCGCGCGAGATCCGCGCGATTGGCGAGGAACCACTCCATGCGCTTCTTGAATTCCGGGAGCGCGTCGATGATGTCGTCCTCGATGACCTCGACCGCGAGAAGAGGCACGACCCCCACGAGCGAGCGGACCTTGAGGGGTATTGAGCCGCCGTGCAGGCTCAGTTGGTCGTAGTAGAAGCCGTCCTGCTCGTCCCACAGGCCCGTGCCGCCGACGGTGTTGATCGCGTCGGTGATGGCGACGAAATGCTCGAAGAACTTGGAAGCGATGTCCTCGTACACCGGGTCGTGCTGCGCGAGCTCGAGCGCGATCGACAGCATCGTGCCGCAGTAGAAGGCCATCCACGCCGTGCCGTCTGCCTGCTCGAGGTGACCCCCGGTGGGCAGGGGGCGGGAGCGGTCGAAGACGCCGATGTTGTCAAGGCCCAGGAAGCCGCCCGCGAAGATGTTCCGGCCCGATGGGTCCTTGCGGTTGACCCACCAGGTGAAATTGAGCAGGAGCTTCTGGAAGCAGCGGCCGAGAAACGCCCGGTCGCGCGCGCCCGGCGCGCCCGTCATCTTGTAGACGCGCCACACAGCCCAGGCGTGGACCGGTGGGTTGACGTCTCCGAAGGCGAACTCGTACGCAGGGATCTGCCCC